>JBBRPV010000029.1:0-44877 GCA_038227445.1 Burkholderiales bacterium
ACGCGGTGCAACGACAGTACCGACTGTTGCTCGATATTCTTGATCGGCACAAACCTCATGTTCGGTCGCGCCACGGCTTCGCAGATGGCCTCGGCATCGGCCGCGTCGTTCTTGTTGGTCTTCACGTAGGGCTTGACGAACTGCGGCGCCATGAGTCGCAGCGTGTGGCCGAATCCCTCCAGCTTGCGAGCCCAGTGGTGCGCGCTGCCGCAGCCCTCCATGCCGATCAGGCACGGTGGTAGGTTGGCAAAGAACGCGGCTACCTGGTCGCGCTTGAGCTGCTTCTTCAAAACTGCCTTGCCGCGTTCATCGACCGCGTGAATCTGAAACACGTTCTTTGCCAGGTCGATGCCAACTGTCGTAATCTTCAGGACGGACGCCCCTCTCGTTTCAAGTGGTTGAAGTAACACTCCCACTTTGGCACATCGATGCCGCCGCGGGTGGGGGCGTCCATCCCATTGCTTACAGTGCGCCCGTGCCGGGCGCACAAAAAAAACCCGGCCGTGGCCGGGTTGCCCACAGTACAGCGGAAGTTGTCAGGGCTTGTTCCCCGTCGGGAACGGCCACGCAGCTTGCGGGCTGAGTGCTGTCTTGGCAGGAATTAGAGACGACGCGGAAGCGGCCGCAGCTTTTTTCGGGGCAGCCTTCTTTGCAGGCGCTTTCTTAGCGGCAGCCTTCTTTGCAGGAGCTTTCTTAGCGGCGGCCTTCTTTGCAGGAGCTTTCTTAGCGGCGGCCTTCTTCGCAGGGGCCTTCTTAGCGGCGACCTTCTTCGCAGGGGCCTTCTTGGCTGCTACCTTTTTCGCAGGCACCTTCTTGGCGGTAGCCTTTTTCACAGGTACCTTTTTGGCCGCCACCTTTTTCGCAGGGGCTTTCTTTACAGCGGTTTTCTTCGCCGGAGCCTTCTTTGCCACGGCCTTTTTTGCCGACGCTTTCTTTGCAGTTGCCATTTCGTTTCTCCTTGATCAAGTTGAAAAGAACTGTCCTTCACTGGCTAATTGCCATTGCACGACAGCTATTCATCGCCCCAAGTCTGCCCAGGAGGGGCGCTTCGGTACGGTGAATCGGGGGGCAAAACGAATGTTCCGCTTCTGCATCGGCCCAGCACGTTTTGCAAATCTTGACCCTTTGCTATTACCCCTCGCTTGAAGCGGAGGTCAGTCCCACGAGAGCGCACCACCGCTTTGGTACTCGATGACACGGGTCTCGAAAAAGTTTCGCTCCTTCTTCAAGTCGATCATTTCACTCATCCACGGGAAGGGGTTTTCTTCATTAGGGAACAGCTCCTCCAGACCGATCTGCGTGGCCCGCCGATTGGCGATATAGCGCAGATATCCTTTAAACATCGACGCGTTCAAGCCAAGCACACCACGCGGCATGGTGTCTTCCGCATATCGGTACTCAAGCTCCACAGCCTCTTGGAAGAGAGCCTTGATTTCGTCTTTAAATTCCGGAGTCCAGAGGTGCGGATTTTCGAGTTTGATCTGATTGATCAGATCGATGCCGAAATTGCAATGCATCGACTCGTCGCGAAGGATGTACTGGTATTGCTCTGCGGCACCCGTCATCTTGTTTTGACGTCCCAGCGCCAAAATTTGCGTAAAGCCGACGTAAAAGAACAATCCCTCCATCAGGCAGGCAAAGACAATCAGCGACTTGAGCAGCTTTTGATCGTTCTCGGGCGTGCCAGTATGAAAACCTGGGTCCATGATTTCGCCGATGAACGGCAAGAGAAATTCGTCCTTGTCCCGAATTGACTTGACTTCGTTATACGCATTGAAGATCTCGCTCTCATCGAGACCAAGTGACTCGACAATGTATTGGTAGGCGTGAGTGTGTATGGCCTCTTCGAAGGCCTGGCGCAACAGGAATTGGCGACACTCGGGTGCGGTGATGTGCCGATAGGTGCCCAGAACGATATTGTTCGCGGCCAGAGAATCGGCGGTCACAAAAAACCCAAGATTGCGCTTGATGATGCGGCGCTCGTCTTCGGTCAATCCGTTCGGGTCCTTCCATGTCGCGATGTCTCGCGACATGTTGACCTCTTGCGGCATCCAGTGATTGGCACACGAAGCGAGGTACTTTTCCCACGCCCATTTGTACTTGAAAGGCACCAGCTGGTTGACGTCAGTCTGACCATTGATTATTCGTTTGTCGGCCGCTCTGACGCGCCGCGCGATGGCTGGCGCTTGAATCGGCGAGGCATCTGGAAACATCGAAGGAGCGACAGCCGCGAGTGGCGGAGTCGCATGTGTCTGCGAGAAGCTCGCTGCTTCAATTTTCGCGGGCTTAATTTCTTCTTCCCAAACCAACATGGTGGATTTTCCAGTGCTTTCTAATTATGAGAGTGTTGCGCGCGAAACCAAAGCACTTATTGACATTCGAGCACATTGCTTGTTGCGATCTTGCATCGACTCGACGGCATCGCGTTTCGGCTCATCGCCTTGCTCGACTCGGCCGCGGTTCGTCAGCAACTTCATGCAGGCCGGCATCACTGACAGGATTCGCAATCAGGGCTGTCTATCGCGCAGAACTTGATGTCTGTCGCGGGCTCACCATGACCGACGATTAGCGTCGAATCGAGCGCCGCAGGAGCGCCCTTCGCCAGGACCGTCAATGCACCACCTCCGCTCGACACCGAGTTCATCTGGCCCGCCTTCACGGTGGACTTCTCTGCGTGTGTGGCGCCAACAGTGCGCAGGTAGTAGGTCGTCTTCAGGCCTCGAAGCCATGCGAGCTTGTAGGTCTCGTCGAGCTTCTTTCCAGATGCACCGGCCATATAGATGTTCAGCGACTGGCCCTGGTCAATCCACTTCTGGCGTCTCGCGGCCGCCTCGACCAGCCATTGTGTTTCGATCTCAAATGCAGTGGCATACAGCGCCTTCAGATCGTCCGGCACGCGGTCGATGCGACGCAGCGAGCCGTCGAAGTGCTTGAGATCCATCACCATCACGTCGTCCCACAGGCCGAGCTTCTTCAGGTCGCGCACCAAATACTCGTTGACGATCGTGAATTCGCCCGAGAGGTTTGATTTGACTGACAGGTTGCCGAACGACGGCTCTATCGAGGCGCTCACACCAATGATGTTCGAGATGGTCGCGGTCGGTGCGATTGCCACGCAGTTAGAGTTACGCATGCCGAACTCGCTGATGCGGCTACGCAGCGCGCTCCAGTCCAGCGTGGCGCTGCGGTCGACCTCCACAAAACCACCGCGCTGTTCTTCGAGCAGGTCGAGCGAGTCGATCGGCAGGATGCCCCGATCCCACAACGAACCGCGGTAGCTGGCGTACCGGCCACGCTCGGCCGCCAGTTCGGTAGAAGCCCAGTAGGCCTGATAACAGACAGCTTCCATCGATTGGTCGGCGAAGGCGACCGCCGCTTCCGACGCATACGGCAAGCCCAACTCGTAGAGCGAATCTTGGAAGCCCATGATGCCCAGGCCCACAGGCCGATGCTTCAGGTTCGAATCGCGCGCCTTCTTCACCGCGTAGTAGTTGAGATCGATCACGTTGTCGAGCATGCGCATCGCCGTCGAGATGGTCTTCTTCAACTTGGCGTGGTCGATCTGCACGAGATCGTTCTCACGCTTCAGGTGATGCACCAGGTTCACCGATCCCAGGTTGCACACCGCGATCTCGGTCGCACTGGTATTGAGCGTGATCTCAGTGCACAGATTGCTTGAGTGCACCACACCCACATGCTGCTGCGGCGAGCGCACGTTGCAGGCGTCCTTGAACGTGATCCACGGGTGGCCGGTCTCAAACAGCATTGAGAGCATCTTGCGCCAAAGGTCACGCGCCGGCGTAATCTTGAAAAGCTTGATCTCGCCCCTCGCGCATTTTTCTTCGTACGCGATATAGGCCGCTTCAAATTCCTTGCCGAACTTGTCGTGCAGATCGGGGCAGTTACTGGGCGAAAACAGCGTCCAGTCGGTTCCGTCCATCACGCGTTTCATGAACAGGTCGGGGATCCAGTTTGCCGTGTTCATGTCGTGGGTCCGGCGGCGGTCGTCGCCGGTGTTCTTGCGCAATTCCAGGAACTCTTCGATGTCGAGGTGCCAGCTTTCCAGGTAGGCACACACCGCCCCCTTGCGTTTGCCGCCCTGATTGACAGCCACGGCCGTGTCGTTGACGACCTTTAGGAAAGGCACAACGCCCTGGCTTTTGCCGTTCGTGCCCTTGATGTGGCTGCCGAGCGCACGCACGTTGGTCCAGTCGTTGCCCAGGCCTCCGGCGAACTTGCTCAGCAGTGCGTTTTCCTTGAGCGCTTCGTAGATGCCATCAAGATCGTCGGCCACCGTCGTGAGGTAGCAGCTCGACAACTGCGAGCGGCGCGTGCCGGCATTGAACAGCGTCGGAGTGCTGCTCATAAAGTCGAAGCTAGACAGCACTTCGTAGAACTCGATTGCACGCGCCTCGCGGTCGATTTCGTTGAGCGAAAGCCCCATGGCCACGCGCATGTAGAACGCCTGCGGCAGCTCGATTCGTTCTTCCTCTATGTGCAGGAAGTAGCGGTCGTACAGCGTTTGCAGCCCGAGGTAGTCGAACTGCAAATCGCGATCAGCCTTCAGCGCAGCACCCAACCGGGGCAGGTCGAACTGCAGCAGTTTTTCGTCCAGCAACTCTGCTTGCACGCCCTTCTGGATGAAGCCAGGGAAATAGTCGACATAGCGAGCGTGCATGTCGGCATGCAGCACTTCTTCGCCGAGGATCTCGCGGCGGATCGTGTGCAGCAGCAGCCGCGCGGTGGCGCGCGTGTATCCCGGGTCCTTTTCGATCAGCGTGCGCGCCGCCAAGATGGACGCTTTGTGCACCTCATCAATCGGAACACCGTCGTAGAGGTTGCGCCGCGTTTCGGCCAGGATCGGATCGGCTTTGACGTCGGCTCCCAAGCCGGCACACGCCGATTCAATCAAGGCCTTCAAGTGCACCAAATCGAGCGGAACACGTTGGCCGCGGTCGAGCACGGTCAGCGCCGGCTCAACCGGCTCAGCCGGCTGAGCTTGCTTCAAACGCTCTTGCGATCGGCGCTCGCGATACAAAACATAGGCACGTGCCACCTCGTGGTGGCTACCACGCATCAAGGCCAGCTCAACGTGATCCTGCACGTCTTCTATGTGGAAGGTACCGCCGCCCGGGCGCGAGCGCAGCAACGCCCGCACCACCGATTCGGTCAGTCCGTCGACCGTCTCGCGAACACTGGCCGAAGCCGCGCCTTGCGCGCCGTGAACGGCGAGAAATGCTTTCATCAGCGCCACTGCGATCTTGTTCGGCTCGAACGACACAACAGCACCATTGCGCCGAATGATCTGGTAAGCCTGATAGACCGAAGCAACGGGGTTTGCAGCAGCCATCGGGCGAAGCGCAGCGGCAGTAGACGAGATCGCGCTAGAAACAGTTTGCATGGATACCCTCCAGAGTTTGAATACGCCGCCGAAACGGACTTGACTTGTTCATTTTTTGCGCCGTCCCTACGGGCCAAGCGCAGTGAAACATCGGCCGACACAACGACGCTTCCACCGTTGTTCGAGCGGGCCAGCCACCCCAGGTACCAGACCGAGCCGAACGCCGACTCGCAGCGCAAAGAGAATACTTTCGGTCAATCTGGGCGAGCTCGTGGGGGAGGCACTGGGTGCAGCATTTATGAATTGAACGATAACACGGCCACACACTACATCTAGGGTCCAATGGCACTACAGGCACTATATGTAGCGTATCAACCCTAATGCGAACCGCGCTAATTTGTGAGCGGAATGCGCTTTTCACAGTGCGTTCGGATGCTCAGCTCGGCTCCACGTTGCGCGGAAAGCGCTCCTTCGGCCAGCCCAATGCACCGATGAACAGTGGCCAGTCGAAGCCGGCACCCGGGTCGCGCTTTCGCCCTGGCGCCACGTGTTCATGGCCCGCCACCGAGGTGATCGGGTATCGCCGCCCCACCGCCTTCACGAGCCCGCTTAAGGCCTTGTATTGCGGCGCCTCAAACGACTCACCCTCCAAACCCTCGAGCTCGATGCCGATCGAAAAATCATTGCAGTCGTTGCGGCCGTCCCAGCTGGACGCGCCGGCATGCCAGGCACGGTCGTCGCACGAAACGAACTGCAGCAGTTCGCCGTGCCGGCGCACGAGGAAGTGGGCCGAGACCTGCATTCCTCGAATCTCGGCGTAGTAAGGGTGTGAGTCCCAGTCGAGCCGGTTCATGAAGAGGTGCTCGATCGCGTCTCCTCCAAATTCACCGGGGGGCAGGCTGATCGAATGGATCAGCACTAAATCGATTGCGACACCGGCCGGGCGCGCACCGAAGTTCGGCGATTCGCAGCGGCGCGCCTTGCGCCACCAGCCGGCGTTCCAGCCTATGGCGCTCACTCTCGTTCGGCACCGCCGGCGTCACCGCCCACGTTGACGTTCAGGCGCGCCATGCGGTAGCGCATCTGGCGCAGCGACAAGCCCAGGCCGGCGCCGGCCGCGGTGCGGTTGAAGCGGTGCACTTCTAGCGCTCTGACCAGAATTTCGCGCTCGACGTTGTCGAGGTAATTCGCCAAATCGTGCGGCAAGGGCTCTTCTATCAGCACCATCGGCGCAAGCGCCCGGGTGGCCTTCAGAACATCGACATCGGTCTGGGACATGATTCTTTCGAGCTCCAACGCCGCGGGGTCGGCGAACGCGGTATCGGGCAAGCCAAGGTCGCAGCCGTCGATCACGTCACCACCCGACAATGCCACCGCTCGGTGCAGCAGGTTCTCGAGCTCGCGCACATTGCCCGGGAAGGAATACCGCTGCAACTGCTCGATGGCTTCGCGCGTTAACCGCGTCGGCGTGGCAAAGCCGGCATCTTTGGCAATGCGCTCCAACACCCGCTCGCTGATCGAGACCAGGTCTTCGAGACGTTCGCGCAACGGCGGCACCCGAATCTGGATGACGTTCAGACGGTAATAAAGGTCCTGCCGAAACTGGCCGGTCTGCACTTCGGCGCTCAGGTCCTTGTGGGTGGCACTCAACAAGCGAACGTTAACCGGCACTTCGCTGACCGCCCCCACCGGTCGCACAGAACGCTCCTGGATCGCCCGAAGTAATTTCGACTGCATCGGTAACGGCAGGTCTCCAATCTCGTCGAGGAACAGCGTTCCGCCATTAGCAGCCTGAAAAAATCCGGCGCGGTCTTCCATCGCGCCCGTGAACGCGCCTCTGCGGTAGCCGAAGAATTCCGCTTCGAGCAACTGCTCGGGAATAGCGCTGCAGTTCACCGCAATGAACGGCTGACCGTCGCGCACGCTCACCTCGTGGATCGCGCGCGCCACCAGCTCCTTGCCGGTGCCCGACTCCCCGGTGACAAGCACCGGCGCCATGCTTCGTGCCACCTTGTCGACGAGCGAGCGGACCTGCTCCATTGCGGTCGACTGGCCCGCCATGCGCGCTAGCGCCGCGCTGGTCGACGCGGCCGCCACCAAGGGCACGGCCATGACCCGCTTCGGCACGATGCGAACCACCGCAGAACCGCCGTGCTCCGAAGGCAGGCTCGACGGATTCATGGTCGGCACTATCGCCGTGCCCCGGCCAAGGGCCGATGCCACGACAGCCCGGAACTGCTTGAGATCGACCGGCTTGGTCAGGTAATCGTAGGCCCCGGCCTTCAGCGCCTCGACCGCGTTCTCCGCGGAGCCATAGGCGGTGATGACGATGGCCTTCTCGCGTCGGCCGCTCTCTTCGAGCCAGCGCAGCACATCGAGGCCAGTGCCGTCGGGCAAGCGCATGTCGGTGATCACGGCACTGTAGGTGCGATCTTTAAGGTGCAGAAGTGCGTCCTGCACCGTGCCCGCTGTCTCGATGTCATAGCCCTCGCGCAAGAGCGTCAGCTCGTAGAGCGTGCGAAGGTCGGGCTCGTCGTCAACGACCAGCAGACTGAAATGCGAAGCAGTGGTCATGAAGTGAGGTGTTGGCGTGCTTCGGCTGGGCTCAGTGCCCGACGCCGCATCTCCACGAAGAACTCGTTGCGCCGAGCATCGCCGACGGCCCGCAAACGGTAGTCAAGACTAGCGCCGTAACGCTCACACAATTCTCTGCAAATGTACAGGCCCAGCCCGGTACCGCGGCTGCGGGTCGAGAAAAACGGCTCGAACAAGTAGGGTTCCACATCGGGAGCAATCGGCGCGCCATCGCTGGTGACGCTGAGGAAGGCCTGCGCCGCGTGCCGCGAGTCCAGCCGCAGGTGGATTGCACCCGGCGACTGGCTGGCGTAGCGCCGCGCGTTGTCTAGAAGGTTGACGAGCACACGGCGCAGGTGCTCAGCGTCGAACACCACGCCGAGCGGCTCGCCCGGGACCTCGATGCGCAGCACACTGCCCTCGCCCAGGATCACTCCGGCCGCCGGCGCCCACTCGGTGCAAACGGCCATGACCTGGGCCGTCGCGTCGATCTCGCCGGCTTCCTGCGCCGTACCCGGCGCCACTTCCATTACGTCGTCAACGATGCGCTTGAGGCGCTCGACGTTGTCGCTCACCATGCTCATCAGGCGGCGCTGTGCCGGATCCAAGACGTCTTCGAGCAGCAACGCGTTGGCTTGCGAAATGGCAGCCAGCGGGTTGCGAATCTCGTGCGCTATGCCTGCCGACATGCGACCCATCGCCGCCAGCTTTTCCTGCCGGCTGCGAGCCTGCATGTTGCGCACGTCTTCCAAAAACAGAACGCAGAATTCCTCGGTCGCCTGCGGCTCGCGCTTGCGCGTGAACCGAATCCGCGCACGCAGCGTGCGCTGAAGGCCGGCTTCGAAACGTAGCACCACATCGCGCCCGGCTTCCGGCCACGACGCTTCGACGAATGCTCTCTCGACGGTGCCGACCAGCGAGCCCCAGGCCGGCACGCCACGCAACTGGAACGGTGCCGGCCGGCTCATGCCGCTGGGCGCGAGCAGCCCACGCGCCGCCGGGTTGGCGGCGCGCACGCGGCCACGCCGATCCACCACCAGCACACCCTCTTCCATTTCTTCGATCACGAGCCGGTTCAGCTGCGCTTGCTGGCGCGCCATCTCCATGCTGCCCCGCGCCGTCAGTTCTTCGCGCGCCAGGCGCCCGGCGAGTTCGCCAGCCAGCACCGTGATCACGAAAAAGCCGCTGCCCGCGAGCCCCGCCTGCGTCACCTGCAAAGCGCTGTCGCCGCCTGAATAGCCCGCGAGCAAAGCCGTCACGAACAAGGCCAGTGTCACCCCAGCCGCTGTGGCCAGCGCCGGAATGCGCGGCGTGAGCACGCCAGCCATCAACACCGGCATCACCAGCAGCGCCAGGTAGTTGAGGCTCGCCGCCGGCGCCAGCGCGTGCAGCGCCATGAAACAAACCAGATCGACGCCGATCGTCACAAACCACTGCGGGCCGCGCAGGCGCACCAGTGCGCGGGGCGCAGACCGGCGGCGCGGCAGCAACCAAAGGCTGATGGCCAGCGCGGCGTACACCGTGCTTGTGACGATGATCGGGTAGGTTGAGCGCGATCCGAACAGGCCGGCAACAGCGAGCGTGGCCACCAGCGCAACGCCGAGCGCAGCGCGGGCAGCGATGAACGTGCGGTAGATGCGTTCGAAGGCGCTCGTGCCCGACTCAACCGCGCGCGCCGCCTGGCGCGAGAGGAAACGCGAATCCTGCGGTGCCGCATCGGCTCCGTGTAAGCCGTTTACGAAATGTGATTCATCTTCGCTTGCGCCTTCTTTGTGAGCGTCCGTGTCGGAGCCAAACGCGCCAAACCAAGACTCTTCGACAGCCGCCGGCTTATGACTGCCGGGCCGATCCGTAAAGCGCCGCTCTGAGGTGTTCATGAATTGCGGTGGGACCGCTCGAACGCGGCACGGTGCGCGTCTCCACAGAATATGCCGCCTCGCCCAGGCAGTGCCTCATCACGCGGGAGGTGAACGCCGCACTGCGCGCAGGCCAGCATTGGCTGTGGTTCGGTCGCATTCTTCGGGTGCGACGGAGGCGGCGGCGCACGGCGCCGTTGCCCGCTGCGCAACAGCCACAACAGCAGGAACACGGCAATCAGAAAGAGGAGGATCTTCACGTCAACTTGCTGTCAAGCCGTTGGCGCGCGGTGCAGGAGCACCTCGAGCACGAAGCGCGAGCCCACGTAGGCCAGCAGCAACAACGCCGCGCCGCCATAGACCCAGCGCGTGGCCGCCGGGCCACGCCAGCCGAAAGCGCGGCGCCCGGCCAGCAGGCCCGCGAACACTAACCAGCCGAGCAGCGAGAACACTGTCTTGTGGTCCCAGCGCCATGGGTTCGCGAACCACGCACCGAGCACCAACGCTGCCGACAGCGTGACGAAACCCGCGACAACAAAACGGAACGTCAAGCGCTCAAGGCGCAATAAGGGCATACCGTTCATGCCACCCGCCACGGTCACCGTGGCCGGCCGCATCTGGCGCTCGGCCCGGCTGAGCATGGCAGCGTGCAGCACTGCCGCACCGAAAAGGCCATAGGACGCGATGCCAAGCACCCAGTGCAGCGGCGCCCAGCGTGAAGCCACTTGCGGCCGCAATTCGCCTGGGAACGACCATGCCAACACCACCACGACGATGCCGAGGAACGCCAAGGTGCGCCGGGCTCCGGGCAAGGGCACGAAGCGGCTCTCAACGACATAGACTGCCAAAACTAGCCATACGGTCATCGACAAGGCCGGGGCAAAACCGAAGCGCGCCACCAGCGTGTCACTGCCAAGTCCGGCGATGTCTACCAAGAGCGCTATCGCGTGCGCCACCCAGCCCGCCATCAAGGCCGTACGCAGCGCGCCGGCGCGTCGTTCGCTAAGGCCCGCGGCCGCAGCGTAGGCCGCAAGGGCCACGAGGCTGGGCAGCCCCAACGCCAGCGCGGCTTCGCCCGCAACCTGGGTACCGAACGATAGAATCATGTTGGCAGTGTACTTTCGTGCCTGCATGCTCAGGGATCGCTCCAAACCGAATGGCTTCAACCCTCACCGACCGCCTGAGTCGGCTCGTCAAAACGATGCGCGGGCAGGTCCGCATCACCGAAGACAACGTGCAAAGCATGCTGCGCGAAGTGCGCGTGGCACTGCTCGAAGCCGACGTTGCCTTGCCCGTCGTGCGCGATTTCATTGAGCGCGTCAAATACAAAGCGCTCGGCGCCGAGGTTGTCGGCTCGCTCTCACCCGGCCAGGCACTGGTCGGCATCGTCAACCGCGAACTGGCGACGACGATGGGCGAAGGCGTCTCCGACATCAACCTCGCCGCGCAGCCGCCCGCAGTGATCTTGATGGCCGGCCTGCAAGGTGCCGGCAAAACCACGACCACAGCCAAGCTCGCCAAACACCTGATTGAAAAGCGCAAGAAAAAGGTGCTCACGGTTTCGGCCGACGTGTACCGCCCCGCGGCAATCGAGCAGCTGAAAGTTGTGACGAAGCAGGCCGGCGCCGAATGGTTCCCGTCGACGGCTGAAGACAAGCCGCTCGCCATCGCGCTGGCCGCGCTCGACTACGCACGCAAGCACTACTTCGACGTGCTCCTCGTCGACACCGCTGGCCGCCTAGCGATTGACCAAGCGCTGATGCACGAAATCAGTGAACTGCACGCGGCGCTGAAGCCCGTGGAGACCTTGTTCGTCGTCGACGCCATGCAGGGTCAGGACGCGATCAACACCGCCAAGGCCTTCAAGGACGCCTTGCCGATCACCGGCATCGTGCTCACCAAGATGGACGGCGACTCGCGCGGTGGTGCGGCGCTGTCGGTGCGGCAAATCACCGGCGCGCCGATCAAGTTCGCCGGCGTCAGCGAAAAGATCGACGGCCTCGAAGTCTTCGACGCACAGCGCCATGCCGGCCGGGTGCTCGGCATGGGTGACATCGTCGGCTTGGTTGAAGAGGTGGAAAAAGGCGTCGATATGGCGGCGGCGCAGAAGCTCGCCCTCAAGGTCAAGTCGGGCGACGCCTTCGACCTTAACGACTTCTTGTCGCAGATCTCGCAAATGAAAAAGATGGGCGGCCTGTCGGGTCTGATGGACAAGCTGCCGACTCAGATGATGGGCAAGGCTGCCAGCCTCGGTCAGGCCGACATGGACCGCGCCGAGCGTGACGTGCGGCGCATGGAGGGCATCATCTGCTCCATGACACCGCTCGAACGCCGCAAGCCCGACCTGCTCAAGGCCACGCGAAAGCGGCGCATCGCCGCTGGCTCCGGCGTGCAGGTTCAAGAGGTGAACCGGCTGCTCAAACAATACGAGCAAATGCGCGACATGATGAAGAAGATGAAGGGCGGCGGCATGATGAAGATGATGAAGCGCATGGGCGGCATGAAAAGCGCGGGCGGTCCTGGCGGCATGCGCTAACAAAGACACGGTTGCACGTGCCCCAGAAGGGCGAGGAGTGACAATGGATTTCTGGATGATTGCGCTTTTGGTCGTTCTCGCAGCGTTGGTGGCGCTGTGGTTGATGAGGCGGCGCGAGCCGGGCGCCGTGAGCCAACCCGAAGCAGAAGATCGCGTCGACACGCTGACCGGCTGGCCGCCGCAGGCCACCCGCGTGATGACCACATCCGAGCGCATCGCATTTGGTACGCTTGTTCGAGCCATGCCGGAATACATGATCCTGGCGCAGGTGCCGCTATCGCGGTTCCTGAGCGTACCGAAGCGCCACTCGTATTCCGACTGGCTGCGTCGGCTCGGTTATCAAAGTGTCGATTTCGTCGTATGCGACATGACTTCGGAGGTCGTCGGCGTTATTGAGATCCAGGCGGCAGACGGCCGCAACAGCGAGCGCGCTCGCAAGCGGCTTTCGCGCATCGGGCGCTCGCTCAAGGCCGCATCGATCCCATTGCATGTTTGGACAGAAAATGTGCTGCCGTCGTCCGACGCGGCGCGCGAAGCCCTGCTGCCCCGACCGGCCGACGCGGCACCGGCCCAGTCGCCGCTCAACGGGCCAGCTTCGATGGCGCTGGGCAACCGTGCCAACGACTTATTCATAGAAACCGGCCTCGACAACAATCGCGACGACCCGATCGAATCACCTCCGTCAACCTGGTTCGACGAACTCGACTCGACCCCCACGCCGCTCCGCAACCGGTGAGGTGCGAGCAACCGCCCGTGACTTGCCCACCTTCCCCGAAAAACATACTTCGTAACCCAAAAAACAGCAGCTACCCGCCCCCGGAGAGCGCCTGAGGCGGGGTCGGCAGGCTGATTTGGCCGACGATTTTCCGGCCGATGTAGGCCAGCAGCGTGGCCCAGCGGTCGAGCGCGGGCGACTGCTCCGCAGGAGCTCTGACATGCCCGATGGCCGCACGGACATTGGCGATCGTCGATTTGATCAAGCGCACCTGGGCATGTATCGGTGTGAGGTACAGCAAGGTCTGCCGGCCATGGCTGACCGCGCGTCCTACGGCGGCCAGCAACAGCGGGCGGCTCGTCAGTGCCTCTCGTCTTGCATTGGGATTGGCCGCACGCACGTAGCAGCTCCAAAGCTTGTAGCCCAGCCCCACCGCACGCGCGGTGATTTGGCTGCGATGCATGTCTTGCGTCGTTGCACGCCAGGATGCCCGGCTTCAGCGTTCCTAGCACGTCGCGTTTGGCGGAAGCGTCGGGGCCGGCGTAGCTCGGCGGGCAGCCTTCGACCCGGCGCTCGAACATCCCGGCTGTGGCCAGGAATTCGGCGAAGAACACCAGTTTCCCGTGCGGCGTGGCTTGCGCCGCCTCGTCCCAGCGCACGTGCATATTCGCCGCCCATCGATTGGGCCACCATCACGTCCTCGTTGGCCTGCGCTAAAACGGTCTTCTTGGCCTTGCTCGTTTCACGCGTTCGGTGGGTGTCCAACATCACCGAAACCCGCGCCGGCATTGACGTGCAAACGTATTCGTAGTTTGAACTGCAGTTCTCAGGACAAATCCGACACACCTGGGAGGCGTGAGTCAAAATTTTTCACCAACGCATGAAAAACAAAACATCTCGCAATTTGAAATGGCAGCCAGCGGGCCGTTTCTCCGAGAACAACGGGCGCCGACAGGGCATTCGGAAGCTCTCAGGGCCGCAGTTGGTCGATCTGTAGTTTTAAGTCGCGCGCACCCGGCTTGACGACCGGCCCAACACCGATCAGGTCGCCTGGGCTTGGCGTGGCGCTGCCGCTGCGCGAGATGCGCGCTTCGATGCGCATTTCCGTGAAGCCCGAGATCTTGAAGTCGGCACTCACGGCGAGCGAGTCGTCGAGCTTAAAGGTGAGTGGAAGCTCGGAGACTTTGCCTCGCTGCACCGCCAGCGGGATGCGCGGGCCTTGCTCGGCGCGCGCGAAGATAAACACGGTGTCGGTGGGCAGCGCCAGCGCAGCGAGCGCGGGTGCCAGGCTGACCTGACCCTGGATGCTGTTGTTGCCGCCTGGTGCCGCGGGCGAGGTTGCAGTGCCCGGTGCCGGTATGACCTGCGTGCCGCGGGACTGCGCCTTGGCAGTGCCCGCCATCAAAGTGCGAATCTCTGCGAGCTGGTTCTGCACCCACTTCGCGTCTTCGGAGTCGCTCGGCAGGTTCTTCTGCAGGCGCTCCCAAAAATTGATGGCGGCAGGCAAGTCCTTGCGGTTAAACGCGGCGGTGGCCGAAAGCGCCAAGGCCAATGGATTTTCGGGGTCGAGTTTCAGGGCGCGCGCCGCCGCTTCCATCGGCCTGCCTTCCAACTGGCCGCTGGCGTTGGCAGCGAGCACGTCGGCGTATTCGGCCAGCAGCACCGGGTCATGGTCGAGTCCGGGGCCGATGTGTTCGAACGCTTTTTGCGCGGCCGGCATGCGCCCCATCACTCGGTAGGCCCGGCCGAGCGCAGCCCAGCCCTTCGGGTCGTTGGGTTTGGCTTCGAGACGCGCGGCGAGCGTGGCCACCATCGTTTCGACGTCGGGTTGCTGCGGGCCCTGCCGTGCTACTGGGTCGAGCGCCGCCGGCATGCCCAGCACGGCGTAGAGTGCGCCGGCGAGCAAGGGCACTGCGAGTGCGATCAGCAGCGTCGTGGTGCGCGTGCTCGACCCGGCGGTAGCGGGCGCATCGGAAGTGCCCGCATCGTCGAGCAGCCGACGTTGCAATTCGGCGCGCGCCTCGGTGTGGTCAGGTTCAGCCAGCGTGCCAGCGGCAAGGTCGCGGTCGAGCTCGGCGAGCTGGTCACGGTAGATGCCGGCGTTGATCTCGCGCGCGCTCGCCACCAGGTCGAGCGAGCGGCGGCGCCAGGGGCGCAGCAGCAACAAAAGGGTGGCACCAACGAGCAGGGAGGCGGCGAGGACGAATGCGGGGAGCGGAGTCATCAGTTGTCTTCACCGAGCAAAGCGGCGGCCTTGCGTTGTTCTTCGGGGGACAGCGGCGCGCTCGTGACGCGACGTCGGCGCACGAACAACACCAGGGCGATCAGCCCAGCTGCCAGCAGCATGAACGGTCCGCCCCACAGCAGCCAGGTGGTGGGCTTCACCGGAGGTCGGTAGCGCACGTAGTCGCCGTAACGGCTGACGAGGAAGGCCATCACCTCTGCGTCGGTCTTGCCTTGTTTGATGAGGCTGCGGATCTCGCGCCGCAGGTCTTGCGCCAGGTCGGCGCGCGAGCCGGCGAGCGATTCGTTCTGGCATACGAGGCAGCGCACTTCTTCGGCGATAACGAGCAGGCGCTGCTCGACGACCGGGTCTTCGGCCAGCGGCACGGCTTCGTTGGCGCTTGCTGGCGCCGCGGCCAGTTGCATCAAGAGAAACGACGCGAACACTGACACGAGCGTCGGCACGCACCCGACGCGCCTCATTGCTGCAGTTCCTTGATGAGCGGCAGGATCTTCGCCTCCAACACCTCGTTCGTAATCGGGCCAATCTGCTTGAAGCGGATCGTGCCGGCCTTGTCGATGACGTAGGTCTCTGGCACGCCGTAGACACCGTAGTCGATGCCGACGCGGCCGTCGGCGTCGACCACCGAGAGTGCGTACGGGTTGCCAAACTGCGCCAGCCAGCCCTTCGCATCGGCGGGTTGGTCTTTGTAGTCAAGCCCAATCAGCGGAACGATGTTCGACTTCGCAAATTCAACAAGCACCGGGTGCTCCTGGCGGCAAGACACACACCACGAAGCCCACACGTTGAGCAGCCAGACCTTGCCGGCCATGTCGTTCGGGCCGAAGCTCCCGTTCTGAGTGCCGACCGCGACCTGGGGGTCGACGTCGAGGCGCGGGAGCGAGAACATCGGCGCTGGCTTGCCGACCAGCGGCGAGGGTACCTCGTGTGGGTCACGGTTCAGGCCCATTGCGAGAAACACCGCGAGCACCAGGAACAGGCCAAGCGGAATCAGGAACCGCTTCATGCAGGCGCCCCCTGCATGAAGCGTTGTTTCACTTTCAAGCGGTAGCGCCGGTCGCTCGCCGCGAGTGCGCCGCCGAGCGCCATGAACAGGCAGCCGCCCCAGACCCAGACGATGAATGGTTTGTAGTAGACGCGCACGCTCCACACCGGCGCAGCCCCTGGGGCGTTCAAGGGCTCGCCTAGGGAGACGTAAAGGTCGCGCGTGAAACCGGAATCGATCGCGGTTTCCGTCATTGGCATCTGCGAAGAGAAGTAGCTGCGTTTTTCAGGGTGGAGCAGCGCCAGAACCTGGCCGCCCTTCGAGAGTTCGACGTCACCACGCTGGGCGACATAGTTCGGCCCGGGCAGCTGGCTAACTCCGAGCAGCTTCGCGGTGTAGCCACCGATCTCGACGGTGTCGCCGACCGCCATGCGCACGTCTTTTTCGACTTCATAACCCTTCACGAGCGTCACGCCGACCACGAATACCGCGATGCCAACGTGCGCTGCGTGCATGCCCCAGTACGAGCGCGGCGGCCAGCCGGACTTGAGGCGGGCGCGGACCTGCAGCGCGCTGCTCGCGAAGATCCACACGGCCAGCAGCAGGCCGAGTGCGATCAGCGGAGTCCACTCACCCACCAGGAATGGCAGACCGATGCCTGCAGCCACGGCGAGCACGGCAGCCAAGCGCAGGCGCTGCGCCATGTCGTGCGCGTCGGCATGTTTCCAGCGCGCCAGCGGGCCGACAGCCATCAGGAACAGCAGCGGCAGCATCAGCGGCATGAACACCGCATTGAAGTAGGGCGGCCCGACCGAGAGCTTGCCCAGGCCGAGCGCGTCGATCAGCAGCGGGTACAGCGTGCCCAGAAGCACCGACGCGGCCGCCACCATCAGCAGCACGTTGTTGATCAGCAGCAGCGTTTCGCGCGAGACCACAGCGAACGCCCCGCCCATGCTGACCTTGGGCGCGCGCCAAGCGAAAAGCGCGAGCGAACCGCCGATCACGACGGTGAGGAACAGCAGAATGAAGATGCCGCGTTTCGGGTCGGCGGCGAACGCATGCACGGAGGTCAGCACGCCAGAGCGAACGAGGAAAGTGCCGAGCAGCGATAGCGAAAAGGCGCAGATTGCGAGCAGCACGGTCCAGTTCTTAAAGCTGCCGCGTTTTTCGGTCACGGCGAGTGAATGGATCAGCGCCGTACCCACGAGCCAGGGCGTGAACGAGGCATTCTCGACCGGGTCCCAGAACCACCAGCCGCCCCAGCCGAGCTCGTAGTAGGCCCAGTAGGAGCCGAGCGCGATGCCGAGCGTTAGGAAGACCCAGGCCACTGTTGTCCACGGGCGCGACCATCGGGCCCACGCCGCGTCGAGCCGGCCGGCGAGCAGCGCGGCGATGGCAAAAGCGAACGCAACCGAGAAGCCCACATAGCCCATGTAGAGCATCGGGGGGTGGAACACGAGGCCGGGGTCTTGCAACAAGGGGTTTAGGTCTTGCCCGTCGGGTGCGCCGGGCAGCAGGCGCTCGAACGGGTCGGACGTGAAAAGCATGAACATCAGGAAGCCGGCAGCCACCAGGCCAAGCACACCAATCACGCGCGCCACCATGGCCTGCGGCAGTTGGCGCGAGAACAGGCTGACTGCGAACGTCCAGCCATTGAGCATCAGCACCCACAGCAACAGCGAGCCTTCGTGTCCGCCCCACACG
This sequence comes from Burkholderiales bacterium, assembly GCA_038227445.1. Classification (GTDB taxonomy): domain Bacteria; phylum Pseudomonadota; class Gammaproteobacteria; order Burkholderiales; family Burkholderiaceae_C; genus LMDS01. Next base: position 17,957 of record JBBRPV010000029.1, read on the forward strand.
GCTGACGCGCGGTACACGGTGGGCAGCTTGGAGTTGGAGTGCGCGGCGACGTAGGCGACTGAAAAGTCGTTCGCCACAAAAGCCTGCATCAGACAAGCAAAGGCAAACAGCACCAGTGCGAACTGGGTTTGCGCCGCGGGCCGTGCCAGCGCTATCCAGGCGGCGTGGCCGCGGTGCGCGCCAATGATTGGCAGCACGCCCTGGATCAGTGAAATCAGCAAAGCGAGGATCAGGGCAAGGTGGCCTAGCTCGGGTGTCATGGGGTTGCTTTCATGCTTTCAGGTAGTAGCGCTTACTGCTTACTGCTTACTTGAGGGTCTTGCCCAACTTCTGCGCCTGCTCAACCGCATGCTGCGCTTCAGGCGGCATGTAGTTTTCGTCGTGCTTGGCGAGAACTTCGGTGGCCAAAAAACGCCCGTCGGCACCGAGCCGGCCCTGCACCACCGCGCCCTTGCCCTCTTTGAACAGGTCGGGAAGGATGCCGGTGTAGCTCACGGGCACATCTTGGGCTGTGTCGGTGATGACGAAACTCACGGTCATCTGGTCGCGCTTCATGCTGCCTTGGCGCACCATGCCGCCAACACGGAAGGCACGGTCTTTCGGCGCTTCGCCGACCGCCACCTGTGAGGGCGTGAAAAAGAATGCAACGTTGCTCTGCAATGCGCTCAGCACCAGCATTCCGGCAATGGAAATGCTGGCGACGCCGCCAACGATGATGAGTATGCGTTTGTGGCGCGGCTTCATGGAACTTCCCTTTTCTACCGGTCGGTGGCCGCGTCAATCAGGCGCTGCTCGCGCAGGCGCTGTAGCACCGCGCCGCGCTGCTGGCGAACCTGCAGCGTTTCAACCAGCAGCCCCAGTGCGCAGGCGCCGAAGCTGCCCCACACGTAAAGGGCATAACCACCCATGGCGAAGAATTCAGCCGCGCTATTCCAGTGCATGTTTGACCCAGTCAGTGCTCGACTCACGCTCAAGAATGATGTTGCGCACTCGCGCCAGCGCCACGGCAATCGAGTACGCCCAGAAAGCCAAGGCCATCAGCAGCATGCCCCAAAGCATGGTCTGCGCCATTGAAGGTGAGCGCGTCAATGACACTGACGCGCCCTGATGCAAAGTGTTCCACCATTTGACAGAAAAATAGATGATCGGCACGTTAACGACGCCGACAATCGCCAGCACTGCGCCAGCCTTGTCGGCCCGCCGCGGGTCGTCAATCGCGGCCTGAAGGGCCATGAAGCCGAGGTAGAGGAACAAAAGGATCAGCTCTGACGTGAGCCGCGCGTCCCAGACCCACCAGGCGCCCCACATCGGCTTGCCCCACAGCGCGCCGGTGAGCAGCGACAGAAACGCGAACAGCGCGCCACTGGGGGCCAGTGCTGTGGCCATCATGGCCGACAGGCGGGTGTTGAAGGCCAGGCCAATCGCGGCCCAAAAGGCCATCGCGCAGTAAATCACCATCGACATCCAGCTCGCCGGAACGTGCACGAAAATGATCCGGTAACCCTCACCCTGCTGCGCATCGGTGGGCGCAATAAAGAAGCCAATCCACAGGCCGGCGATGCCGAGCAGCACCGCAGCCCAGGCGAACGGTGGCAATAGGCGCCCGGCCAAAGGGTAGAAATTGGCAGGTGACGCAAACCTCCACCAAAGCGAATTCGTTCGTTTCATCTATTCGATTGCAATGCGAAGGGCCACGGTTGCCGCCCACGGCGCGAAGAATACGGTGAGCGCGAGCAAAGCACCCAATATGGACAACTGCGGCCCGGCACCCAGGCCCGCCGCATGAGCCTCGACCGCGCCCGCCCCGAAGATCAGCGTTGGGATGAACAGCGGCAGCACCAGCAGCGCGAGCAAGGCGCCTCCGCCGCGCACGCCGAGGGTCAGGGCAGCGCCGACGGCGCCGATCAAGCTCAGCACCGGTGTGCCGATCAGCAGCGCGATCAGCATGACCTGCAAGGTGCTGGCGTCAAGGTCAAACTGCAGACCGAGCAGCGGTGCGATTAGCACCAGCGGCAGGCCGCACAAAAGCCAGTGCGCAACGATCTTGCCGGCCACGAGCAATGTAGATGATCGCGGAGAAAGCATCATTTGCTCAAGCGTGCCGTCGGCGTGGTCAGCGGCAAAGAGGCGCGGTAGACCGAGCAGCGTGGCGAGCAAAGCCGCGACCCAGATCACGCCGGGCGCGATGCGCCTCAGCAGTTCGGGCTCGGGGCCGATGCCGAGAGGGAACAGCGTGACGACCACCACGAAAAAGAAAAGCGCCGTCACGACTTCGCTGCGGCGCCGCGCGGCCAGCAGGAGGTCGCGGCGCGCGGCCGTCCAGAGTGCGCTCACAACACCACCTCGGCGCCACCGGCGAGCGGCACAGGTTGGTGGCTTGTCAGCACCGCCATCCCGCCGGCCGACAGGTGGGCCTGGATCAGCTCGCCGACGAGCGCCACGGCGGTCGTGTCGAGTGCGGCAAAGGGTTCGTCCAGCACCCACAGCGTGGCCGGGCGCACCAACAAACGCGCCAGCAGCACGCGTCGTTTCTGGCCGGCCGAGAGCCAGCGCGTAGGCAGGTTGCCGCGGCCGTTCAAGCCCATGCGCTTCAGGGCCGACAAGGCGTCGGGCTCGGCCAGCCGCAGGCCGTCGAGCTCGTTGCCGAGGCGCAAATTCTCGAGTGGCGTCAGTTCGTCTTTCACCGCCGCCTGGTGACCCAGATACAACAGCGACCGCTTGTATTCGTCAGCGTTCGCGGCGGTCGAAACGCCGCCCCAGCACACCTGGCCGTGGTCTGGTTCACTCAGGCCGACGAGCGCGCGCAACAAGGTTGTCTTGCCAGCGCCGTTCGTGCCGCTGACCTGCAGCCACCCACCCGGCGGGAGCACGAAGCTCAGGTCTTTAAACAGCAGACGCTCTCCCCGGGAACAGGCAAGTTGGGTGGCGCTGAGCATGAGGGCGGCAGGTGCTTTGACTGGTTCGGGAAGTCGAGAAGTCTGGCGCTGTTGTGTGACGCGAGGCGCAAATGATTATCGGGGCAAGCCGATGCCCGCCCCCACGGCTTCGGGAGCCGCTCTGCGAGCGACCAAATTGGGTCGCTCGCAGGAACATTGGAAGCGTCTGCTTGCAGCCCCGACAAATGCCGACGGATTCTTGTGCGACCGGATGTAAGGTGTCCGCCATTTGCCAACTATTGACGCGTTTCAGGGGACGGCAAGGCTCGATGATTCCGTCCCTGTGCGGGCATGCGGTTTGCCTCTTTCGGGGCGGCGGCGCGAGCCCAAAGTCGTACATCAACGGGGGAAGCAAAGTGCAAATTCTTCATGATCGGGTGATGTTCCACGGCGCGGCCTTCAAGGAGCGGTCATGATCTTTGGCTCGTCCGGGACCAGTCGCCGCTCGATGGACTTCGGGCGTGGCAGCGCGTCGCTGCAAGGCGACTGGTATTACCGCGATGAAGCCATCATGGGCACCGCGATACGGGTTGAACTTTGGAGTGAAGACCGCGCCGACGGCGAGGCCGCGATCAGCGCGGTGATGTCGGAGATGCACCGCATCGACCATGCGATGAGCCCACACAAGCCCGAGTCGGAGCTCTCCCGCATCAACCGCCATGCCGCAGCCGGGCCGGTCAAGCTCAGCGACGAGATGGCCCGGCTCATCAGCCGGGCGCTCGATTTCTCGAAGCTTTCCGGTGGCGCGTTCGACATCACCTACGCTGGTGTGGGCCATCTTTACGACTACCGCGAGAAGACCAGGCCGAGCGACGCCGCAATTGCCCAGGCCGTCGAAGCGGTCGGCTACCAGAACCTGATTCTCGACACCGCCGCGCGCACCTTGCGCTTTGCGCGCGAAGGTGTTCGCATCGACCTGGGCGGCTTCGCCAAGGGCCACGCGGTCGACAACGCTGCGGCCCTTCTCGCGAGGCGCGGCATCAAGAACGCCATAGTTTCTGCCGGCGGCGACAGCCGCGTGATCGGTGACCACCGCGACCGTCCCTGGACTATCGCGATCCGACACCCGCGCCGCCCCGGCGAAGTCGTGGCGTTGCTTCCGCTCGAAGACACGGCCATTTCAACGTCTGGCGACTACGAACGTTTTTTCGAGGATGACGGGGTGCGCTGCCACCACGTGCTCGACCCGAAGACAGGCAAGTCACCGAGCAGCGTTCAAAGCGTGACCATTCTGGCCGCCGATGGCCTCACCACCGAAGGGCTCTCGAAGAGCGTCTTCGTACTGGGCTTGGACAAGGGCATGCGGCTGATCGAATCGCAGGAGGGCGTCGATGCTGTTGTGATCGACGCGGCCGGGCAACTGCACTACTCTTCGGGCTTGCTCGATGGTGGCGCGCAGGGCGGCAACAAGACTCGTCAATGAACGAACCGAGCTACAGGCAGACTTCGATGAACACTCGAACAAGAACCAATGCAAAACTGATGGCCTTGGCGGCCTTCCTGCTCGGAGCCGGGCTCGCCGGTTGCGGCAGCAGTGGCAGCGACTCGACCTCGGTGACCGTGAACGGCGATGTGCCGATTGCCTATGTGAAGCGCTCGAGCGCGATCACGATGAACCCGACCGACGGTACCTCGTCGGCACCGGGTGGCGACTTGATGATTCGCGAAAAATCGTCGAGCAGCGCGCCTGAGCACAACCTTACCGCGCGGTTCACGCAAGGCGTTGGCGACGCGTCCGACCCAGAGGTTTCCTACGACGGAAAAAAGATCGTGTTCTCGATGAAGTGTCCGACCTCAAACACATCCAAGATCGGCGACGTGGCCGCCTGCACCGGCGCATGGAACGTGTGGGAATACGACATGACGACCGGCGGCCTCACCGGCGGCACGTTCCGCCGCTTGACGAGCGCCAGCGATTCCGACGACGTCGACCCGGCCTACCTGCCGGCAGGCCGCGGCTTCGTGTTCTCTTCGAACCGCCAGACCAAATCGAAGACGCTTCAGGCCATTCCTGGCCAGACCTACTTCGCGCTCGACGAATACGAACGCGAGCGGGTGCTGAACCTTCACACGATGGACGCAACCGGTGCGGCCATCACCCAGATCTCGGTCAACCAGAGTCACGACCGCAACCCTGTGGTGCGTCCAAACGGCGACATCATGTTCTCGCGCTGGGAGCACGTGGGCCCGCGCAACCGCTTCGCGATCTTCCGCACCAAACCCGACGGCACTGACATGTTTGTGCTCTACGGCGCGCAAAGCCCGGGCAACAGCTTCCTGCACCCGCGCGACATGGAACCGAACGGCAAGTACAAAGGCTTCGTCTCGTCAGACCTCATGTCGCTCTCGCGAACCCAAGAAGGCGGCTCGCTGATGTTCATCGACGCCGCCCGGTACTCCGAGAACAACACGCCGGCCAACTCGACCGTGCCGGCTCAGGGTGGCCAGACCGAAGTGACGGACAAGGCGTTGAACCAGGGACGCGGCCTGTCAATGTTCGGCCGCATCACCACGCCGTATCCGCTGTGGGACGGCAGCAACCGCGTGCTGCTCGGTTACCGCCCGTGTGAAGTTACGCGCAACGGCGTGGTCGTGGCCTGCGCAACGCTCACGCCCGCAGAGATCGCGCTGCTGAACGATGAAAACCGCACCGACGCGGAAGTCGCCGCCGGCCCGATCCAAGACAACGTGCCTGCGGCTTACGCAATCTACATGTACGACCCAGGCCCCCAGACCTGGCTGATCGTGGCCGCGCCGCCGGCCGGTTTTATGTATACCGACCCGGTCGCCCTGCAGGCGCGAGCCGAACCGAATGCGATCGACCCGACCGCGATTGACTCGGCCCTCGCCGCACAAGGACAAGCCCTGATCGAAGTACGCAGCATCTACGACACCGACGGCCTGCAGCGCATGGGCGAATCCATGCTCGCACCGGTCGACTTGCCGAGCAACTGCAGCGTCGGCATCGCGAAGACCACGCCCACTGACACGATGGACACCCGCGCGCAAGTTGCCGACCTGGTGCGCATGAAAAACCCTGCCGACCCCGCCTACGGCTGTGCGCCGGCGCGCTTTGTTCGCGCCACCCGTTCTGTGGCGCCGCCTTCGAGCACGATGGGCTTGCGCTCGGCAATTGGTGAAACCGAATTCGAACAAGTGCAGATCCTCGGCTACGCGCCGGTCGAACCTGACGGTTCATTCAAGCTGAAGGTGCCGGCTGACGTGCCGCTCGCGTTCTCGGTCGTCGATGCCAAGGGCCGCGGCATCCAGACCCACCTGAACTGGATTCAGGTGCGGCCGGGCGAGCGCCGCACCTGCGACGGTTGCCACAGCCCGCGCCGCGGCGGCGCGCTCAATTCCGGCGCTGTCGTGAACGCTCTGCCGGCAGGGCTGCTGCCGAGCATGTCGGCCGCCCACCAGTCGGGCGAAACCATGGCCGCTGTGCGGACCCGCCTTGACGCCACGGCGCTGAACCTGAGCCCCGACATGGCCTACACCGACGTTTGGGCCGACACCAGCAAGAGCGGTGTGACCGCAATCGCTTCGATCTCGGTGAAATACACCGGAAACGTCAGCGCGGCCGACGACCTGGTGACCGCCGCGCCAACCAACGGTCTGATCAACTACCCCGAGCACATCCAGCCCTTATGGACGCGTACCCGTGGCGCGGGTGGTGGCATGACCTGCACCACGTGCCACGCCGACACCGCGAAGCTCGATTTGCGCGGCACCACGTCTGGCACGGGGCGGGTCACTTCCTATGAAGAACTGCTGCTCGGCGACCCGGTCATCGACACCGCCACCGGCCTGCCCGTGATCCGCATTCGCGAAGGTGTGCCAGAAATTGTGCGCGGCGCGGCGTTGGTCGAAACGATGGCGGGCAACGCCGCCGGCATGGCTCGCAGCAGCCGCCTGGCCGAGATCATGTTCGGCGAGACGCTGAAGGCCGGTGCCGAAGCCGCCGCCGCACACCCGAATCCGCCGGACACGGCGCCGAACCACGCGCTGATGCTCAACGCGGCCGAGAAGCGCTTGATCACCGAATGGATGGACCTGGGCGGCCAGTACTACAACGACCCCTTCGCCGGTGGCGTGCGCTCGGCGGCCGGTTTGAGCCAGACCGTGTTCGCAGCCCAGGTGTTTCCGATCTTGCGTTCGACCTGCGCCGCCAGTTGCCACCAGGCCATCGGCAGCGATCCAACCACGCCAACCGGGGCCAGCTTCCGGCATAACCGCTTCGTGCTCACGGGCAGCCCCGAAGGTGACTTCAACGTCAGCCTGTCGATGATCTCCGACACCTGCCGTGCGACGTCGAACTACCTTCTCAGCAGGCCGTCGACCGTGCCGCACCCAGCCGGCGCCACGAGCCAAACCAGGGCGGTGTTGCCGGTGGGCAGCGCCAACTACAACACCATCGCCAACTGGATCAGCGGGGGGTGCCCGTCACCATGACAACTGCGTGTCGAGATGAATTGGCGGGAAAGCGCGTGGGCCGGACCAGCACAGTCTTGTGCCTTCTGGCTCTTGGGATGACCGCTTGCGGCGGCGGCGGCAACCCACTGGGTAACCCGCCGGAGGTGAGCAACCCACTAGGCGCCGCCGGTCAAAAACTGGCGTTCGCGTATTTTCAAAAATGCATCAACCCGATCTTTCTGGAGCGCCTGCAGGTCAACATCGGCGGCGCGATCTCAACCAACACTTGTGCCGGCTCTGGTTGCCATGACAACACCACCGGCACGGGCGGCGCGCTGCGGGTGGTGGCCAATGCACAGTTGGTAGACCTGACGAATCCGGCCAACACGCCAGATGCGATTCGGGCCACCGACATGTACAAGAACTTCTACTCCGCACAGGGATCAGTGGTGATCGGCTCCACCACGCAAAGCCGCCTCCTCGCCAAGCCGCTGGTACTCAACGTGTTGCACGGCGGCGGCCTGATCTTCGAAAACGCGCAGGACCCGAATGCCAAGCTGATGCAGTACTGGATCACGCACCCCGCACCCAGCGGGCAAGACGAATTCAGCACCGCCACCTACAGCATGTTTACCCCTGCCGACCCGGCAACTGGCACGTGCAACACCCCATGAGTCAACTCGGCAAGCGCCACACCGGTCAATCCCCCTCGCTCCCGAAACCACTGATTTGGCTGTGCCTGAGCGTGCTGGCACTCAGTGCCATGGTTCCGGCCATGGCCGCCGAAACCAACGAGGCAAAAGAAGAGCGGGTCCAGATCACCGACCCGTTCATCGAACTGCGCACCGGCCCCGGGCGCGGTTACCCGATTCAATTCGTGGCTGCGCGTGAAGAGTGGATCACGATCGAGCTGCGCCACACCGACTGGTACAAGGTGCGCACCGCGGGCGGCAAGGTCGGCTGGGTCAACCGCGGGCAGCTTGCCACCACGCTCGCCGAAGGCGGCGGCGCGAAGAGCTTTCGAGACATTGCAATCGACGACTACCTTCTGCGCCGCGCCGAGTTCGGCGCCAGTTGGGGCCGCTTCAAGGACGAGCCGATGCTCAAGCTCTGGGCCGGCTACAAGATGAGCGACACGCTCAGCATGGAAGCCACGGTCGGTCAGGTGCAAGGGGTGTTCTCGGGCACCAACTTCTGGCATGTCAACGTGCAGTCAGAGCCCTGGTCCGATGAGCGGTTTTCGCCATTTTTCGGCATCGGTGTCGGCCGCTTCAGGAACATTCCGAACACCAGCCTCGTGTCGGCCGAACCGAGCAACTCGAACCTGGCCAACGCCACGCTCGGCGTGAAGTACCACCTGACCGACCGTTTCATTGCGCGGCTCGACTACACCATCTACACCGCCTACCTCTCAGACGCCCGCACTGGCCAGTACCGAGCGCTGACGGCGGGCCTTTCTTTCTTCTTCTAACGACCGACGAGCGATGCCCATGCGCAACAACAATAAACCAACCACTCGGGTACTTCTCGCGGCCCTCGCGACCGTTCTCGCCGCGGCACCGCTTGCCGCGGCTGCGCAAGAGCAGAAGGCTGGCGAGAAAGCGCCGAATGAACAGGTGATCGTGCCCGAAGTCGACCGGCGACCGATCAAGCTGCCGAAGTTCCCGTCGAACGACTTCGAGATCGGCACTTACGTGGGCACCTACGCCACGCAGAACTTCGGCAGCAGCCTGGTCTACGGCGTGAGGCTGGGTTATCACATCACCGAAGACGTGTTCGTGCAGGCGGTTTACGGCCAGACCAAGGTCAGCGACGAGTCGTTCCGGCAGATTTTGCCGGGCGGCATCTTCGTCAACCCGACGGAAAAGCTGACCTACTACAACGTTTCCGCCGGTCTGAACATCCTGCCCGGCGAAGTGTTCTTCCTGAAGAACCGTGCCTTCCCGTCGGCCCTGTACGTCATCGGCGGCATTGGCAGCACCAACTTCAACCAGCAGCGCAGCCAGACCTTCAACGTCGGCTTCGGCGCGCGCGTGTTCCTGAAAGACTGGGTGTCGCTACAGGTCGACATGCGCGACCACATCTTCTCGCTCGATCTGCTCGGCAAGCGCCAGAGCACACAGAACCTTGAATTCACCGGCGGGCTGAGCTTGTACTTCTGACGGGTGCACACCGAATGAAAAACCATTTCAACGCTCACCTGCTTCGAAGCGCGCGTGTGCTTCTGGCCGCCACCGCAGGCGTTTGCGCCGTGGCCTACGCGGCGCCAATCGCACCTGGCGCGCTGGCGCCCGACTTCACGCTGCGCACGCTCTCCGGCCCAAACTTGCGGCTGCAGGAACAGCGCGGCCGTGTTGTGCTTGTGAACTTCTGGGCCACTTGGTGCGGTCCGTGCCGCCAGGAAATGCCGCACCTGAGCAAGCTCTACGACAAGTACGGCTCGTCGGGCTTCGTGCTGCTGGGTGTGAACGTTGATGACGACACCAAAAACGCCATCGAACTGGCCACCAAGCTCGGCCTGAAATTTCCGGTCTCGCTCGACATCGACAAAAAGGTCAGCCGCCTGTACGACCTGAGCGCGATGCCTTCGACGGTGTTGATCGACCGCGAAGGCAAGGTGCGATTCGTGCACCGCGGCTTCAAAGACGGCTACGAAAACACTTACGACCAGCAGATTCGGGGGTTGTTGAAAGAATGAACAAGCTGCGTGTTTTTTCCAACGGCGCCTTGATCGCTGCCGTCGCGGCGGTGACGCTGCTGTCCGGTTGCGCCATCGAGCCCTGGGTCAAGCCTTATGAGCGCGAGCGTCTGGCCGACCCGATCATGAAGTTCTCGCGCAATGCGCTCGCCGACAAACACCGCGACCACGTCTTCGACGTGCGCGAAGGCGCGCGCGGAGCTACCGGCGTGCAAGGGGGCGGCTGTGGCTGCAACTGAGTTGCAGGCCGAACCGCAAGGTGCGTGGCGCCGGGTGCTGAAGGCGCTGTTCAGTTGGCGCCAAGCGGCCAACGCGCCGCTTGCCGGGTTGCTCGGCGGCGTGATCGCGCCGGGGGCGGTGCTCGCGGCCGACCTGCCCGAAGACCGCGCCGACGCAATGATCCACGTCTACGACGGCGGCGGCGTGCGCGCCGTGGGCCCGGCCTTTCTCGTGCGCAAGAAGCTGCTCGACAAAGTGTCGCTCTCGGCCAGCTACTACATCGACTCGGTCTCGAATGCGTCGATCGACGTGGTGACCACTGCCAGCCCCTACAAGGAAAACCGCACCGAGTACGGCTTCAGCGCCGACTACGCGGTGCGCGATTCGACCATGACGCTGGCGCTCACCAGCAGCAAGGAGCCCGACTACACCGCCGACAACGTGAGCCTCGACGTGGCTCAAGAAGTCTTCGGTGGCATGTCGACCGTCAGCTTGGGCTACACCCGCGGCGCCGACAAGGTCGGCAAGAAAGGCGTCGGCTTCTTCGACACCGCCACCCACTGGAAGTACCGCCTCGGCGTCACGCAGATCCTCACCCCCACCTGGATCGCGAGCGCGAACTTCGAAGTCATGTCTGACGACGGTTTCCTCGGCAGCCCGTACCGTCTGGCGCGGGTGTTCGGGGCCGTTGTGAACGAGCGCAACCCGCGCACGCGCACCGGCCGCGCGACGAAGTTTCGAGTGATCGGCGACATCGGCTCGCGCAGCGCGGTGCGCGGCGAATACCGCTACTACGTCGACACTTGGGCGATTCGCGCGCACACCGTCGAATTCGGCTACAGCCGCTACTTCGGCGACGCCTGGCTGGTCGATGCCACCCTGCGCTACAACAGCCAGCAGCACGCACTGTTCTACAGCGACAACGCCACCACCGAAACACTCTACGTCTCGCGCAACCGGCAGCTGTCCACCTTCAACAGCCTGGGCTTGGGCGGCAGGGTGTCATACGCTGCCGGCAAGCTGCAGGGCAAGTACGAGATCAAACTCAACGGCTCGTACGAGCGGGTGCGCTTCAAGTACAGCGACTTCACCGACGTGAGAACCGGCAGCGCCTATTCGTTCGATGCCAACGTGCTGCAGCTGTTCGTGTCGGCAACTTTTTGAGAGAGTGGGCGCCATGTTGTTTCGATCATCCGTTTGTTCCCTTGCCGCCTTCGTACTGGCCGTGGCGGCGTTGTCGGTCAACTGGCCGGCCCACGGCGCCGAAGTGCCCGCCAAGCCGGCTGGTGCTGGTGCTGGTGCTGCCGTGGCGCCGACCGCCGCTGCGGTCAGTGCCGTGATGCCGGCTGCGCAGGCGAGCGCGCCAGCAGGCGGCCTTGACGGGCGCATCCAGGACGTCAAGAGCGATGTGATCAAGCTCAACCGCGACCTGCTGGTGCTTGAAGAAGAGCTGCTGTTCCCGGCCAACACGCAGGTGGCGCTGTTCGTCTCGATGGACGTGGGCAAGCTGTTTTCGCTCGACTCGGTGCAGATCAAGCTCGACGACAAGTTGATCACCAGCTACCTCTACACGCCGCTCGAAGTCGAAGCCTTGCATCGCGGCGGCGTGCAGCGTGTCTACCTCGGCAACCTGAAAGCGGGCCAGCACGAGATCGTCGCGTTCTTCACCGGTCAGGGCCCGCATGACCGCGACTACAAACGCGCCACCACCGTCAAGTTCGACAAGGGGGTCGACCCGAAGTACATCGAGCTGCAAATCAAGGACTCCACGTCCGAGCTGCAGCCTGAGTTTGAAGTCAAGGTCTGGCAGTAAACCTTCATGCAGCCGAGAGCGACCAAAAAGAACCCCGCTGCGCGGTTGTGCAGAGCAGCGTTCGCCATTGCGGTGCTGTGGCCTGTCGCTGCTGCGGCCGCTTGGTGGCCGTTCAACAACGCTGCGCCCGAAGACCCGCCGGCGCACGTCATTGAAGACCCGCACTACGGCGACACGCTGTTCCAGTTTTACAAAGGCCGCTATTTCACCGCCGTGACGGGACTGATGGTGTCGCAGCACTTCGAGCGGGTGCCCAAGCATGCCGACGAAGCCGAGGTGTTGCGCGGCGGCCTGCTGCTCTCTTACGGCTTGCACCGCGAAGCCGGCGAAATCTTCGCCAAGCTGATCGACAAGGGCAGCCTGCCGGCCGTGCGAGATCGGGCCTGGTACTACTTGGCCAAGATTCGCTATCAGCGCGGCTTCCTTCCCGAAGCCGAGCAGGCCGTTGACCTGGTCGAGAAAAACCTGCCACCCGAACTCGAAGAAGAACGCGGCCTGCTCAAGGCCAACTTGCTGATGGCGCGCGGCGACTACGCCACGGCCGTCACCGTGCTCGAAGGCCTGGCCAAGGGCGTCGATAAGAGTGGCGCTTACGCCCGCTACAACCTCGGCGTTGCGTTGATTCGCAACGCTGATGTTGACGCCGGTAGCAAGCTGCTCGAACAGATCGGCCTTGCCCCGGCAGAGAACGAGGAATACCGTGGCCTGCGCGACAAGGCCAACGTGGCGCTCGGCTTCGCGGCGTTGCAGGCCGAGCGTCCCGAAGACGCACGCCGTGCGCTCGAACGGGTGCGCTTGGCAGGCCAGCAGTCGAACAAGGCGCTGCTCGGCTTCGGCTGGGCCGCTGCGGCGATGAAAGACCCGAAGCTTGCCCTCGTGCCCTGGACCGAACTCGCCGAGCGGGACAGCAGCGATTCGGCCGTGCTCGAAGCGCGCATCGCCGTGCCCTACGCCTTTGCTGAACTCGGCGCCTTCGGCCAAGCACTCGAACGCTACAAAGACGCGATCAGCGGTTTCGACAAGGAAGGCGGCCGCCTGAATGAGTCGATCGGAGCCATTCAGGCCGGCAAGCTGCTGGCCGGCCTGATTGATCGCAACCCCGACGAAGAAATGGGCTGGTTCTGGAACATTGACGAGCTGCCCGAGATGCCGCATGCCAACCACCTCACGCAGGTTCTGGCGCAGCACGAGTTCCAGGAAGGTTTCAAGAACTACCGCGATCTGCGCTTCCTGGCGCGCAACCTCGCGCACTGGAAAGACAGTCTCGGTGTGTTCGACGACATGCTGACGAACCGCCGCCAAGCCTATACCGAGCGTCTGCCGAAGATCATCTCGCAAGCCAACACAAGCGGCCTGGCCGCGATGCAACGGCGTGGCGAAGCGGTCATCCAGGAAGTGGCGCGCGTGGCCGCTGAATCCGACAGCGCAGCGCTGGCTGACGCTAGACAGCGCGACCTCATGGAACGCATAGCCAGCGCTCGAGCGACCGCCGCGCTGCCGAGCTCCGAAGTCGACGCGCCGAGCGTGCAAGAGCGCCTGCGGCGCGCAAAAGGTGCACTCACGTGGCAGATGGCGCAGCAGTACCCGGTGCGCCTGTGGGAAGCGACGAAGGCGGTCACCGTGATCCAGACCCAGCTCACCGAGGCCGCGCAGCGCGACGCTGCACTGGCGCAAGCGCAACGAGACGAGCCGGTTCGGTTCGAGCAGTTTGCAATGCGCATCAAGGAACTCGATGCGCGCATCCAGGCCTTGATTCCGCGCGTGGCCGCGCTCAGCCGCGAGCAGGAACAGGCTGTGCAGGGCCTGGCAGTGGCCGAGCTCGAACGCCAGAAAGAACGCCTCACGGTCTATTCCACGCAGGCACGTTTTGCTGTGGCGCAGATCTACGATCGCGCCAGTGGCTCCACCAAGGAGGGCGACCGTGCAACGAAGCCGTAGCCTCGCCTTGCTGCTGTTGGTTGGCCTGTGCGCATGCGCGGGCAACAGGCCCCAAGGCACTCCCGACAACGAACCAACACTCAAGGCGTTGGCGGGGCGCGAAGTCATCGTGGCCGAAGACGCTGGCATCAAGGGCAACCCGGCGCAGGCGATCAGCGCCTACAGCAGCTTTCTCGATGCGGCCCCAAAAGCAGAACAGCGCCAGGAAGCACTTCGCCGCCTCGGCGACCTCGAAATGGACGTGGCCGACGGCAACAGTGTGCAAAGCGCCTCCGGCGTGCCCGACTACAAGGCCGCCATCGCGCGCTACCAGAACTTCCTGAAGACCTACCCGAATGACCCGGGCAACGACCGTGTGCTGTACCAACTTTCTCGTGCGCAAGAGCAGGGCGGGTCGCTCGAAGTGGCGCTGCAAACGCTTGAGCGGCTCGTGCGCGGCTACCCCAACACGCCGTACCGCGACGAAGCTAATTTCCGCCGCGGCGAGCTGTTGTTCACCACCCGTAACTACGTGTCGGCTGAGCTTGCCTACGCCACAGTCCTGAAGGGTGATTCGAACAACCCTTACCGCGAGCGCGCGTTGTACATGCAGGGCTGGTCAATGTTCAAACAGGGCCGTCTCGAAGAAGCGCTGCACCCTTTCTTCGGTGTGCTCGACATCAAGCTGCCCGGCCAAGACGACGCTCTGGAACTCGAAAGCGTAGCGAGTCTGTCGCGTGCCGACCGGGAGCTGGTCGAAGACACCTTCCGCGTGACGAGCCTGAGCCTGGAAAACCTGAAGGGCGCGGAAACAATCCCGGCCTACATCACGTCAGACGCCAGGCGCGTTTACGAATTCAGGGTCTACCAGCAGCTAGGCGAGCTCTACATCAAACAAGACCGCGTGAAAGACGCTGCCGACACGTTTGGCACCTTCGCCCGGCTGCACCCACTGCACGCGCAGGCACCGCTGCTGCAGGCGCGCGTGATCAGCATCTACGAACAGGCCGGCTTCGCCAATCTGGCGCTCGAAGCAAAGAAGGGCTACGTAGGCCGCTACGGCAGCACCAGTGAATTCCGTCGCGCCAACGAGGCCGGCTGGGAGCGTGCACAACCTCTCGTCAAAACCCACGTGGCCGAGCTTGCGCTCTACCACCACGCGAGCGCGCAAAAGAGCAAAAACACAGCCGACTACCAAGAAGCGGTGCGCTGGTACCGCGAGTACATCGCCTCGTTTCCGAACGACCCGCAAACCGCGCAGAACAACTTCCTGCTGGCTGAACTGCTGTTCGAAGACTCGCGCTTCACGCAGGCTGCGCTTGAGTACGAGAAGGTCGCCTACCAGTACCCGAGCCATGAGAAAGCGGCCGATGCCGGTTACGCGGCATTGCTCTCATATGCCGCACAAGAAAAGCGCGTGGCGCCGGCCGAGGCAGCTGCTTTGCAACTTGCAAGCGTTGAGAGTGCGCTGCGTTTCGCCGCAGCGTTTGGCAAGGACCCGCGCGCTGGCACGGTGCTCACCAACGCCGCCGAAAAACTGTTTGCCTTGCGCGAAGGCGAGCGCGCATCGGCCGTGGCCAGCCAAGTGCTCGCACTCGATCCTCCGGCTGCCGCGGCACAACGTCGCACGGCCTGGACCGTGCTTGCACACACTGCTTTCGAACGCGGTGCGTTCGCCCAGGCCGAGCGGGCCTATGGCGAGGTGATCGCTCTCGTGCCGGAAAAAGACGCTGGCCGCAAGGAACTCGTCGAGCGGCAGGCAGCTTCCATTTACAAGCAGGGCGAGCAGGCCCGCGCCGGAGGGCAGGCGAGTGAGGCGGTCGGCCACTTCAACCGGGTGGCCACCGTGGCGCCGCAGTCGGCGGTGCGTGCCACCGCGCAGTTCGACGCAGCTGCCGCGTTGATCGGCCTGAAAGACTGGGAAGGCGCCGCTCGCACGCTTGAAGACTTCCGACAGCGTTACCCGAATCACCCACTGCAAGCCGAGGTCAGCAACAAGCTTGCGGTGGCCTACCTTGAAAACGGCAACTGGGCCAAAGCGGCCGGCGAATTCGAGCGTCTGGCCACCACCAGCAAAGACCCGAAGCTTGCACGCGATGCTCTCTGGCAAGCCGCTGAGCTGTTTGAAAAAGGCGCCGACAAGGGCGGCTCGCGAGCGGCCGCCACCAAGGCCTACGAGCGTTACCTAAAGCAGCACCCAGAGCCTTTCGAGCCCGCGCTCGAAGCTCGCTACCGACTCGCCAAGTTGGCCAAGGTCGACGGCAACGCACCGCGCGAGTTCGCGCTGATGAAAGAGATCTACGCCGCCGACCAGCGTGCCGGCGGCGCCGGAACCAACCGCACCCGCTACCTCGGCGCCACCGCAGCGCTGGCGATGGCCGAGCCGGTGCTCGACGCCTATCGCAAGGTGCAGCTGATCGAACCGCTGGCCAAGCAGTTGAAGTTGAAGAAGGTCAAGCTCGAAGAAACGCTGAAGGCTTATGCCGTGGCGGCCGACTACGGCGTGGCCGACGTGACCACGGCCGCCACCTTCTACATCGCCGCGCTTTACCAAGACTTCGGCAAAGCGCTGATCGGCTCGCAGCGGCCGAAGAAGTTGTCGAAGGCCGAACTGGAGCAGTACAACGTGCTGCTCGAAGAACAAGCCTTCCCGTTCGAGGAGAAAGCCATAGAGCTGCACGAGACCAACGCGCGCCGGGTCACCGAAGGCATATACGACAAATGGGTCAAGAGCAGTTTCACGGCGCTGGGCGAATTGCGGCCGGCTCGGTACGACAAGGTCGAACGCAGAGAAGGAGTCATCGATGCGATTCGCTGACATGCTTTTGCGCTCTGCTGCGTTGGTCCTGCTGTGCGCCCACACGATGGGGTGCGCCTCGTTGACCGATTCGTGGAAGGGCGTCGGCTTGGCGACAGAAACGCCCGCCGCAACGCCTGCGCCCAGGAACTCGACAGCGAGCACCTCAACCGCGAGCGCGCCGGCCCAGGTGCCAGCGCCCTCCCACACCGCTGCGGACGTGCAGGTGCAGGTCCAGGTCGACGCCAACGCGCAGCGTGCTTTCGACGCGGCGCGCCGCTTGCTCGCGGCCGGTCGAACCGAAGAAGCCGAACGGGCCTTCACCGTGCTCGCCAAGTCGAACCCGGAGTTGGGTGGTGCGCTCGCCAATCTAGGCTTGATCTACAGCCTCACGGGCCGGACCGACGAAGCCGTAGCCGCGCTAGAACAGGCGGTGCGCGCGAGCCCGAAGCAAGCGGTGTTCCATAACCACCTCGGCGTCGCCTACCGCCAGCAAGGCCAGTTCGGCAAGGCCCGCGGTGCATATGAAAAGGCCCTTGACCTCGACCCGAGCTACGCCGCGGCGTGCCTCAACCTGGGCATTTTGTTCGACCTGTACCTGCGCGACAGCAAACGTGCGCTCGAACTCTACGACCGCTACCTGACCCTGCCCAACGGCAAGGAGGCAGTGGTCAACAAGTGGGTCGCCGACTTGAAGAACCGCAAGCCCCCGCAGAACACTGCGGCCAAAAAGGAGCAGTCATGATGAACCAGCCCGAGGGAACCATGCGCATTGCGCTGCTGGCCACGCTGATGACCACGTTATTGGCGTCGGCCGCCGCGCCCGCGTTCGCGCAGGACCGTGCCGACATCGACCGCACCAAGATCATCGGTAACGGCGAGTTGCCCAAGGTGCTCTACATCGTGCCCTGGAAGAAGCCACTGCCAGGCGAGCTCTCGGCCCGGCCGGTTGGCGGCGTGCTCGATGAAGCGCTCGCGCCAATCGACCGTGACGTCTTCCGCAGGCAGGTGCACTACGGCGCTGCAACGCAGCCGCGGGCCACTGCTGAGGCCGCGGCGCCGAGCCGAAAGTAAGTCACGCCACACCCCCAATCGAGCTGATAGTTTTTCCGGAGATTCACCCATGAGTACCTTCGCCACGATCGTCAAGTTTTTTCAGGACTGCGGTTTGTTCATCTACCCAAGCCTTCTCATCATGGCGATTGGCGTGACGATTGCGATCGAGCGCTACATCTTCCTCAGCCATGCCCGCAACCAGAACCGCAAGATGTGGTCGCAAGTCAAGCCGATGCTCGAGAACGGTCAGTTCAAGGAAGTGCAGGGCGTGACCGCCAAGTCGGATTCAGCCATTGGCAAGATCGTGAACTACGGTCTGACCCGCATGCAGAGCCCGGGCCGCCGTGAAGACTTCGACGCAGCGATGGAAGAAGGCATGATGGAAATCGTGCCGCGCCTTGAGAAGCGTACCCACTACATCGCGACCTTTGCCAACGTGATCACGCTGGTCGGTTTGTTGGGCACCATCATCGGCTTGATCAAGGGCTTCACGGCAGTGGCGCAGGTCAATCCAGCCGAGAAGGCCGAGCTGCTGTCGGCGTCAATTTCCATCGCCATGAACAACACCGCGTTCGCGCTTATGGTGGCCATTCCCTTCCTGCTGATCCACTCGTTTTTGCAGGCGCAGACCGCAGAGATCGTGGACGGCCTCGAGGGCGCGAAGATCAGCTTCTTGAACCTCGTGCAGCGCTTGAAGTCCGAGCAGGCCGGAGCTCGCTGATCATGCGAGTTCGTCGCCTGCGCAAACAGCAAGCGCACCTGGAGATCACCGCGTTCATCAACCTGATCGTGGTGCTGGTGCCGTTCCTGCTGTCCACAGCCGTGTTCACGCGGCTGTCGGTGCTCGACGTGTCGCTGCCGGCGCAAAACTCGGGCGTGGAACAACTGAAAGTCGACGACCTGAAGCTCGAGATCGTGATCCGGCCTGAGAGCCTGGAGGTGGGTGACCGCATTGGCGGGCTGATCGCGCGCATTCCAAACGCCGGCGCCAACCACGACGTGAAGGCCCTGTCGACGCTGATGACGCAGCTGAAAATTCGCTTCCCCGACAAGACCGACGCCACACTTCTGGCCGAACCCGACACCTCGTACGACACGCTCGTCCAGGTGATGGACGCCACACGCGAGTCGCACACCGTGCGGGGCCCGAAGACGCTGCGTGTCGAGCTGTTTCCCAACATCTCGATTGGCGATGCACCCGTCATCACCAATCGATAGAGGTCGCCATGAAACTGACCCCGTTGCAAAAGCGCGCTGAACGCAAGGGCCGCAACCAGACGATGGTGGATATGAACCTGGTCTCGCTGATCGACGTGTTCACCATCCTGATTTTCTTCCTGCTGTCGAGTGCGTCGGGGGTTGAATTGCTCGCGAGCCCGAAGGCGGTGAAGTTGCCGGAGTCGTTCACTGAGAAGGCGCCAAAGGAAACCATTCTGCTGGTCGTGAGTGGCACCGAGATCCTGGTCGACGGCCGCAAGGTGGCCAACGTGGCCGAGGTGATGGCGACCAAGAGCGACCTGATCGAGCCGCTGAAGGCCGAGCTGGACCTGCTCGCCAACCGCGTGATCGTGCGTGCCGAGAACCGGGAAAAGAGCCGGGCCATCACCATCATGGGTGACCAGAACATTCCCTACCAGCTGCTGCGCAAGGTGATGTACACCAGCGCACGCGCGAACTTCAGCGACGTGTCGTTTGCGGTTCGCAGGAAGGATGTATGAGCACTTCGCTGTGTGGCATCAAGAAACGCGAATGCCCTTCGGTGGTCGGGCGCACAGCGACCTTGGGGATGACATGAGCGCTTTGGCAGTCTCATTCCGCAGCCCGCTGCTGGCGTGGTCGCCATCGGCGGAAGACGAAGCTCGGTTTCGCCGCATTCTCAGCAGCGTTCTGATCGTTTCGCTGCTGGTGTGCATTGCGATGATCTTCGTGCCGCCGCCCAAGATAGACCGTAGCGTCGCGCAGGAACTACCGCCGCGCTTTGCGAAGCTGCTTCTCGAGCGCGAGCCGGTGCCGGTGCCGCCGGTCGTGAAGACAGAGTCAATCAAAGACAAGGCCGAGCCGAGCGTGAGCAAGCCGATTCCGGCCAAAGCCGAACCGAAAAAGGCTGCCACAGTGCCCGAAGCGCGCCAGCCCGTGCCGAACAGGGCGCCGGGTGAACAGCTCGCCGATAACGCTCGCCGCAAGGTCGCCGGGGTGGGCCTGCTGGCCCTCAGTGATCAGCTCGCCGAACTGCGTGCTGCACCGGTGGCGGTGCAGCTGCAGAAAGACATCAAACAAGGCCCGGGTGTCGGCATCGGCGAGGGCGTGGGGGTCGGCGCGGGCAACGAAGCCGCCTTGCCAGCCCGCTCGATGATCACCTCGAACGCCACTGGCGGCAGCGGCGGCATCAACACCGCGGCCTACAGCCGCAACACCGGCGGCGGTGGTCTGGCAGGCCGCGCGACCACGCTGGTTGAAGGTGTGGCCGGCGGCGGCGGCGGTGGTGGCGTGGGCGGAGGGGGTGCGCGCAGTGGCAAGGGCGCCGGCACCGGCGCGGGCGCCGGTGGCACTGTGCAGCGCGGCGGCAGTGGCAAGGCCTCGCGTTCAATCGAGGAGATCAAACTTGTGTTTGAGCGCAACAAAGGCGCGATCTATGCGCTCTACAACCGTGCGTTGCGGGAAGAGCCTGGGCTGCAAGGCAAGGTCGTGCTCGAACTGAAGATCGCACCGGGAGGCAACGTGATCGATGTGCGCGTCATCTCAAGCGAGCTGAAAGCGGCCGAGCTGGAGCAGAAGCTGCTGGCGCGCGTTCGCCAGTTTGAGTTCGGCGCGAAAGACGTTGACCAGATGATCGTGAGCTGGCCGGTTGACTTCCTGCCCTCGTGATGCGCTGACATTCATGCCCAGGCCAGCGGTTCCCTAGATCACGTCTCCGAAATTCGTGGGCTCGAACAATTGGAGCGAACTTTTCGAAATGCGCTCACGAAAACTTTTGCGTGCAAACAGCTTGGCCTGCGCTTGCTCCGGCAGGTCGGTGATGTTGATGACGTTCTTGACAATCAGCGTGTCGATCAAGTCTTCAATAACACGCACGAAGTCGGCGTCAAGGCGGTCGAACTCCTGTGGCGCTTCGCGGCCTGGTTTGCCGACGAAGGCTTGCACCTCGTCGTGCTCAGCGTCGAGAAATTCGTGGGCTTCGTCGGCACTGCGGTGCAGGCTCTCGATCAGGCCCACGCCATTGCGGCGGATATAAGGCATGCCAAGCACTATACCGACGGGATACCGCCATCGCCCATGAAAAAGGCCGGTTAAAGACCGGCCTTTTTCATGGGCGATGGCGGATGGCTGATTCAGCGAAGGCCGGCGATGTAGTCGGACACAGCTTTGATTTCCTTGTCGTTCAGCTTCGCGGCCACGCCGGTCATCTGAAGGCTGTTCTTGCGCACGCCGCCCCGGAACGCCACCAGCTGCGCTTCGGTGTAATCGGCGTGCTGCCCGGCCAGACGCGGGTACTGCGCCGGCAAGCCGGCGCCGCTCGGGCTATGGCAACCGGCACACGCCGGAATGCTGCGGTCGGCAATGCCACCGCGGTAGATTTTCTCTCCCAGCGCGGCCAGATCTTTGCTCTTCGAGAACCCGGGCTTGGCTTCCTTGCCGGCGTAAAAGGCTGCGACGTTCTTCATGTCAGCTTCGCTCAGCGCCATGGCCATGCCCTGCATGATCGCGTTCGCGCGCTTGCCCGCCTTGAACTCGGCCAGCTGCTTGGCAAGGTATTCAGGGTGCTGGCCCTGAAGGATCGGGTTGGCTGGGCTGCCGCGCGAACCGTCGTTCGAGTGGCACGCTACACACACATTGGTCGAGGTGGCCTGGCCCTTGGCGAGATCGGGCTTCGCGCTGACCTTGGCCTCTTCTGCAACGGCCGGAGCGGCCCAAGCGACGGTGATCAAACTGGCGAGAATCAGGGCGGCAAACTTCATGGAGGGAAGCATTTTCGAGTGCAAAACCGCCAGATTTTACAATGATGGCTTTGGACGTGTTCATGGCTGAGAGAAACGAATCGATTCCAGTGGACGAAGCGACGCTTGCAGACAGTGTCGCCGCCGAGAAACGCGCCATGGGCTGGACCCACACGGCGCGTTTTCTCACCACCGCGAGCCTGCTCATTCAGCTGCCACCGACCGAGTTGCCCGAAATCGCTTTCGTGGGTCGCTCCAATGCCGGGAAATCGACGGCGATCAACACATTGACGCAGCAGAAGAGACTGGCCTTCGCTTCAAAGACGCCGGGGCGCACGCAGCACATCAACCTGTTTGAGCTGGGGCCCAAGCTGGCGGCGAACTCACTTTTTGCCGACTTACCCGGCTACGGGTACGCGGCCGTGGCACGCGGTGCCAAACTGCGCTGGCAGAAGGTGATGGCCGACTACCTCGAGTTGCGCCGCAGCTTGGTCGGTGTGGTGCTGATGATCGACTCGCGCCTGGGCTTCACCGACCTTGACCGTCAGCTGATGACCTTCCTGGGCGCACGCGTCGGCAACGGCTCCGTCAAGCTGCTTGTGCTGCTGACCAAGGCCGACAAGCTCAACCGCAGCGAAGCCAGTGCCGCGCTCGTGGCAGCTCAGGCCGAGCTGGCCGAGACCATCAGCGACGAGGCCGACGTGCAGGTGACGTTGTTCTCTGCGCTGAAGAAGTCGGGCGTCGGCGATGCGGCGCGGGTGTTGCACGGCTGGGTGCACACTGCAGGCTGATTTCGCGCACCTGCCTTGGCCTTGGCATCGTTACTGCCGTCGAAAGGGAGCCCGATGATCGAGACCTTTTCCGTTGACCTGACGAGTGGCGCCACGCTCAGTTGCCGCGCCAGTGGTCGGCCCGGTGCGCCCGTGCTGCTCTTTCTGCACGGCTTTCCCGAAGCCGCGTTTGTGTGGGACACGATGCTCGAGCAGTTCAGCGACCGCTACCGCTGCGTCGCGCCGAACCTGCGCGGGTTCGAGCAGTCGTCGTCGCCGCCGCAGCCCGAGGCCTACCGAATGAAGCACCTGATTGCCGATCTCGATGCGCTGATCACCAAAGTGGTCGAACCCGATGGCGGGCCGCTCGAGGCGCTGGTCGCGCACGATTGGGGTGGTGCAGTGGCGTGGACCTTCGCAGTCCGGCGCCCGCAACTGCTCAAGCGGCTCGTCATCATCAACTCGCCACACCCGGCCACCTTCCTGCGCGAGCTGCAGCACAACCCCGAGCAGCAGCGCGCCAGCGCCTACATGAACTTCCTGTGCCGGCCTGACGCCGAGAAGCTGCTCGCAGAAAACGACTTTTCGCGCCTGTGGCCAATGTTCAGTTACATGGGCGCGGCCGATGCCAGCCACGAACGCGGTGTTTGGTTGACCGACGCCATGCGCGACCAGTACCGCGCTGTCTGGTCGGCTGGCCTGACTGGCGGCTGCAACTACTACCGCGCCTCTCCGCTGCGCCCACCCACGCCGCACGACACTTCGGTGATGCAGATCAGCTTCGAGCCCGATTTCGTCACCGTGAAAGTCCCGACGCACGTGATCTGGGCCGAAGCCGACATCGCGTTGCTGGCGTCGCTGCTCGATGGCCTGGAGGCCTTCGTGCCGAACATGCGGCTGGTTCGCGTGCCCGGCGCCAGCCACTGGATAGTGCACGAGCGGCCTGCCTTCATCGCGGCGCAGATAGAAACCTCGCTGGCCGCCTGACGGCGCCGAGCGATTGGATAACCGGGGAATCAGTCGTTCAGCGACAGCTCAAGCACCAGGCGGTCGGTGGCGCGCTGCACCAGCGTCTTGTTTTCCAGTGCCAGCAGCAAGCCCGCGGAAGCAAGCCGCTCCAAAGCTCGCCGCGTGACCGAATGGGTGCGGCCGGGCACTTCGTCAGCGAACAAAAAATAGAGGCTGCGGTCGCTGCGCCAAAGCAACTGAACCCGAGTCCACCGGCCGCGCAGAAACAGGCGCAGCGCGTCGCCAGCGCGAAGATCTTCAACGCGTTTGCTCGGGTCGTCGGGTACCTCGCCGGGGGTGAGCGATGGCAAAAGCTCGGCCGGCACGGTCTCCATCGACGACAAGTCGATCACAGAATCCCCGAACGCGCCGTGGCCGGTGGTGGGCGGCAGAACTTCATCGCGCATGCGCTGCACGATCTCTTCCGGCGTGAGCGCCGCCGCCCCGCCGCGCCCGCCGGGACGCAGCGCTTCAGTGTGAATGGCCATCAGCTCATCAAGCACGGCCTGCTGTTCAGGCGCGGGCAGGTTGATGAGTGACATGCCGGCCCGCAGGCGCTGCAAGAGCGAGGGCAGCAGGCTCAGCAGTCGCTGCCGGCTCTGTGGGTGGTCGGGCAGCTGCACGCTCCACAGGAGCTCGTCCACGAGTTTGATGTAGCCCCGTGTGATTTCACCTCGCTCGCCGTGGCGCACCATCGATTCAGCCAGCACCTTGGCCCACGCACCAGTCACGAATCGCCGCACCGTCGGGCTGGTGCGCAGTGGCACCATCTGGTCGATGAGCCGCTGCGACAACGTCTGCTCCAGCAACTCGCGGCGCTCGGCGAGTTGCAGTGCCTCCAGGGCTGGAAGCGCCGCCTTCAACTGGTCCTGCAGTTGCTCGCTCAGGAAGATGCCGAGCCGGTCGTTGGCACTGATGTACAGGGTGGTGTCGGGTGAGGCCGCCCGGGCGAGCTCTTCGGCCAGAGCCTGGCAGCACGAGAGCAGAGCCACACCTCGCGGGTCACCGGGCTGCGGCAGCAGCGTGCTGGCGAAGCCGATGCGGTCGAGCAGCGTCCACACCGCATGGTCGTTTGATCCCAAGACTAAAGGGTCGCTCAATGCGACACGCAGCACAGAAATCTGAAGTCGCAGCAACACCGCCCGGAACCCGGGTTGCAGCCTCGGGTCGGCGACGATGGCGTCGAACACGCGTGATATCAGCTCGATGATCTGGCGGTCGCCTTTGGCACTGGTACTGGCAACGAGCGCGGCCCGATGCATGTTCAGCCGCTTTGCCAACGCGGCGGCACCCTCGTTCGAACCGACGGACGGCTCCGGCAACTGCTGGAGCAACTCGTCGAGCCGCGCCAGCGCCTGTTCGAACTCGGCGCTGAAGTCGCCCGCATAGCCACTGTTGCCGCCAAGCGCGGCCGGTGTGCCATTCGTACCCCGACCATCGCGCTCGCCAGCCCAGCCAGTGGGCATGTTGACCAGCAGCGCGGCCATGGCACCGGGCTGCGGCAGAAAGTTGGGCGCGCCAGCATCGCGCTCGGGCACCGCACCCGGCGCGAGCAGCACGGTGCGGTAGATGCCGGGCGCCACACCTTGTGCTTCGAGCCGCGTGCAGGCGGCGGCCCAGGCGTTCTTCAGCAGGCCCGCAGTGACGCCAGCCGACACCCGCAGAAGCGTGGCCCGCTGCGCGTGCGAGGACACTATGAGGCAAGCTGCGTCCCAGAGCGCGGTGGCGTAGAGCAACGGTCGCAGCGGGTTGGAATCGGCGCTCACGTGGGCCTGCCCTAGCAGGGTGGATGTGAACGTCTGCAGCTCGCGCAGTTCCCACTCAGCCGTCGTGTCGATCAGTTGCATGGCGCGCGAGATCTCGATGTCAATCTCGACCCGCGATTCATCCATCAGTTCGAGCGTGCCCAGGTCGACCGAGGCGTCTGGCGCCCAGCCACCCTGCTGTTCACGTAATGCGTCTTGCACCTGCAACCGCAGCGCATCGACGAAGCCATTCTGGTAGACCGCAGCCGCGCGCTGCAATTCCTCGACGAGCGCAAAGCACATGCCGCGTTCGCTGGCGTGCAGAGTGTTGTCGTTGGCGTTGCGGAGCAACTGCAGCGTACCCGCCAGCGTGCGCTCGATCAAGGCCGGCGCGCGGGCCAGTTCATCTTCGACGAAACGCTGTAGCAAGGGTGCGATCGGCATGGTGGGCCCGTTGCAAGAAGTAAGCCGCATTTTAGGTGGCGCGAGGCTGGGTACCGTCCGGGTTGCCCAACCTGCGCTTTCCTGCGGGGCGCTTGCCCAGAACGCAAGTGGGCGATAAGCGCGCCCACGGAGGCAATGACCGAACCGACCGGTTGGTCTGGTGTGCCACGATCACCAGCACGACCCCGGTCGAGATGAGTCCGACCGCGGTTGACTGGGAGTCTTTGCGGCAGAAGTATTCGAAAATCACCGTCTGAAATTTGTCTTCTCAGAGTCGCACAGGAGCGGTTTTTTCTAAGCTGATCAGGGTCACCGACTTTTGAAATCACGACCTTCTGCGCCGCCGGCCTTCTGCCGCCAAGATTCCTAGTCCAAGCTTGTCAACATTCGCCCCCTTTCTGGCCGGCACCGGCCGGTAACCCGCATGGGTGCTGGGTTTCGCCGCGAAGGCCATTTGTAGTCGGCCTTGCAGAATTCATCCAAACGAACCGAGTACCGACGACGGCAGGCTGGGCAAAGCTGGTCGCTGCGATGTCCGGGCCGACTCCATCACCTTTGTCCGCATCGACAGTCCTTCCAGCAAGCAGGCGAGGCACGAGACTACAGCCGAGAGGGCGTTAAAAGCCCCCCAGGCCGAGGCGGGCAATCGCCCGCAGCAGCCAACAGATGTTGTAGCCCGCGGCACAACTTAGCGCATGAAGCGGATGTCCCTTCGTACCTTGAAGCCAGCACCGATCCATTCGGTGATCGGCTTTCCTGTGGCCGATCAAAGGCTCGATGGCCTGTCGCCGCTTGAGCAAGCGCTTCTCGTGGTCGCTGAGCGACTTGTACTTGCCTCGGTGAATGATCTGCACGCCCGGGTTGTCGGCGTCTACACCTCGGTAACCCAGATCGACGATGGCCTGGCTTGCAGGCGATACCTGCACGCTTGGCCGCACTCACCAACCTTGTGGCGGGCGATCTCCAACAGCCGACTGTCCACCGGGTGCGCGATGGCCTTGGATTGCTCCTTGCTGTCAACGATCACGCGTTCGAGATCGGCGGGGCGCACCGCCTTGATGTCCACCGCGCATTCAATCGTCGCTTTGAATGAGCACGAGCACGAATACCGATGTCCCTGGCCCGCGATTTGATCAAGCTGAGCGAGGGACGATATAAGGTCTCCCTCAG
>JBBRPV010000030.1:0-44732 GCA_038227445.1 Burkholderiales bacterium
CCGCCGATGAGCAGGTCATCTCCGGCGCCGCCGTCGAGGCTGTTGTTGCCGGCGTCGCCGGTGAGGGTGTCGTCCAGGCCAGAGCCGATGAGGTTTTCGATGGAGCTGAAGGTGTCGCCAGCCGCATCGCCGCCGCTGGCGCTGCTGGTGGCCAGGTTCACGGTCACACCTTGGGTGGAGCTGGTGTAGAGCGCGGTGTCGCTGCCGGCGCCGCCGATGAGCTGGTCGGCACCGGCGCCACCTTCGAGCACGTCGTCGCCCGCGCCGCCGTCCAGCACGTTGGCGCTGCTGTCGCCGATCAGGCGGTCGGCGTGGGCCGAGCCGGTGGCGTTTTCAAATCCGCCGATGGTGTCGCCGGCAGCGTCGCCGCCGGAGGCGGTGTTGGCCGCCAGGTTGAGGCTGACGCCTTCGCTTGAGCCGGTGTAGGCCACGGTGTCGATGCCGATGCCGCCTGAGAGGACGTCGGCCCCGGCGCCGCCTTCGATGGTGTCGTTGCCGGCGCCGCCGGCGATGAGGTTGATGCCGGCGTCTCCGGTGAGGGTGTCGTTGTTGGACGATCCGGTGAGGTTCTCGATGGCGCTGAGCACATCGCCTTGAGCGTCGCCGCCGCTGGCCTCGCCGGTGAGCAAATTGACGCTCACACCACTGGCTGAGCCGGCGTAGGAAGCGGTGTCGGTGCCGTCACCGCCGCTGAGCACGTCGGCACCCGCGCCGCCGGCGAGCAGGTCGTTGCCGGCGCCGCCGAGCAAGGCGTTGGCGCCGGCGTCGCCGGTGAGAACGTCGTCGAATGCGCTGCCGATGAGGCGCTCGATGCTGCTGAAGGTGTCGCCCTGCGCGTCACCGCCGCTGGCCACGCCGGTGGCCAGGTTCACGTTGACGCCGGCTGCGCTGTCGATGTAGCTGGCGGTGTCGACGCCGGCTCCACCGAGCAGCGCATCGGCGCCGGCACGGCCTTGGAGCAGGTCGTCGCCAGCGCCACCGTCCAGGGTGTTGGCCTGCGCGTCACCGAACAGCTGATCGCCCAGCGCGCTGCCGGCCAGGCTCTCGATGCTGCGCAGGGTGTCGCCTTGGGCGTCGCCTCCTGATGCCGCGCCGCTGGCCAGGTCGACGGAGACCGCGCCGTTTGACCTGGTGTAGGCGGCGGTGTCGTTGCCGTCGCCGCCGATCAGCAGGTCGGCCCCGGCGCCGCCTTCGAGCCGGTCGGCCCCCGTGCCGCCGTCGAGCGTGTTGTCGCCGGCGTCGCCGGTGAGCACGTCGTCGAAGGCGCTGCCGACGAGCATTTCGATGCCGCTCAGGCGGTCACCCTGGGCATCGCTGCCCGCTCCCGTGCCCGCACCGAGGTCCACGCTGACGGCGCCGCCGGCCGCAGCGTAGCTGGCGGTGTCGTTGCCGGAGCCGCCAATGAGCTGGTCGGCCCCGGCGCCGCCGACGAGCAGGTCGTCACCGGAGCCGCCATCCAGGCGGTCGTCGCCAGCGCCACCATTGAGTTGGTCGTTGCCGCCGTTGCCGGCGAGCTGGTCGTTGCCATCGTTGCCGTCCAGGCGGTTGACGCTGGCGTCTCCGTTGAGCACATCGTCAAAGGCTGAACCGCTGAGGTTCTCGATCGACACCAGCGTGTCGCCCTGAGCGTCGCCGCCGGTGGCTTGGCCCGTGAGCAGGTCCACGCTGACCCCGGCTTGTGAGCCGGCGTAGTCTGCGGTGTCGGAGCCGTCGCCGCCGATCAGTCGGTCGGCGCCAGCGCCGCCGTTGAGCCAGTCGGCGCCGCCTCGGCCTTCGAGCACGTTGGCGCCAGCGTCGCCGGTGAGCCGGTCGCGCCAGGCACTGCCGATCACGTTCTCGATGTTGACCAAGGTGTCGCCCTGCGCATCGCCGCCTTGGCCGGTGCCAGTCATCAGGTCGACCTCGACGCCTTCGTTGGAGGCTGTGTAGGTCGCCGTGTCAACGCCCTCGCCACCGTCGAGGCTGTCGGCCCCGGCGCCGCCGATGAGTGTGTCGTCACCGGCACGGCCGAGCAAGGTGTCGTTGCCGGGGTTGCCGGTGAGCACGTTGGCTCCCGAGTCGCCCGCCAGAATGTCGTCAAACTCTCCGCCAGCCAGGTTCTCGATGCTCGTGTATGCATCACCCGCGGCGTCGCCGGTGTTGCTGGCGGGGTCTTGCAGGTCGGCGCGCACCGCCGTGCTGGCGCCGATGTAGCTGGCGGTGTCGCTGCCGGCGCCGCCGACGAGCGAGTCGGCACCGGCGCGGCCTTCGAGCACGTCGTCGCCGGCGCCGCCGGTCAAGACGTTGTCGCCATCGGAGCCAATCAGCTCATCGGCATAGGCACTGCCGGTGAGGTTTTCGATATCTTGAAGTTGGTCGCCCTGGGCGTCGCCGTTCTGGCCTTGGCCGGTGGAGAGGTCCACGCGCACGGACGAGGTTGAGCCTTCGTAGCTGGCCGTGTCGATGCCGGCATCGCCATAGATCTGATCGGCCCCGGCGCGCCCTTCGAGCACGTCGTCTCCAGCGCCACCCTCCAGGCGATTGGCACCGGCGTCGCCGCTCAGTCGATCGTTGAATGCGGAGCCGCGCAGGTTCTCGATGCCGGCCAGTCTGTCGCCTTCGGCGTCACCGCCGGCGCCGCGCCCGCTGGTCAGGTCAACCGTGACCCCAGTGGGTGAGCCCTCATAGGACGCCGTGTCGGCTCCGTCGCCACCGATCAGCACGTCGGCGCCGCCGCGGCCTTGCAGGAGGTCGTCACCTGCGCCGCCATCGAGGCGGTTGGCGCCGTCGTCGCCGCTCAGCTCATCGTCGAAGCCAGAGCCTTGCAGGTTCTCGATGCTGGTCAGGGTGTCGCCCTGTGCGTCGCCCCCGGTGGCGCTGCCAGACTTGAGATCCACTTGAACGCCCTGGGCCGACTTGGTGTAGGCGGCCGTGTCAACGCCGGTGCCGCCGATCAGCTCGTCAGCGCCCTCGCCGCCTTCGAGCACGTCGTTGCCTGAGCCGCCGTCGAGTGTGTCGTTGCCAGCGTCGCCATAGAGCTGGTCGTGGCCGACCAGGCCCAGCAGAGTGTCGTTGCCAGCGCCACCGTGGATGATGTCGCCCAGCCCGAATGCGGGCAGCACGATGCCGGCTTTGCCTGTGGCGTCGAGGTACTCCATGTCGGCCGCACTGGTGACGTCGCGCACGATGGCGGGCACCGTGAGCTTGCCATCGATGTTTTTGCCGTCCATCGTCCCGGTGAAGGAGACGTCCAGATCAAAGGCGGTGGGCGAGAAGGCCACATCATCACGCGCGACCTGCCATCTCAGCAGCACCGTGAGCAGGTTGCCGCGCGCGGCGAGGTCTTCGGGCAGGGTGAGCTTCCAGTCGCTGCCGACTTGAATGGCGCCGTCGGGCTCAAAGCCTGGGGGCAGCCCTTTGATGAGAATCTCGGTCACGGTGATGGGCAACCGGCCGCTGATGCGCAGCTCGATCATGCGGGCCCAGCCACTGCCCATGCCCTGCCCACCGTCGCCTTTGATGATGTCGTCGCCGGCACCACCGTTGATGACTTCGCCGGCCGCCTGGGCTGCGCTGGAGCGATCGGTGTCGGAGCCTGCCGTGCCACCCGAGCCCAAAATGTCAACGCCGCTGGCACGCGCGACCACCGCTTGGCCGGTGACGTTAAACACGCTCAGTGTGACGCTGGGTTTGTCTTGCGGGGCCGGTGGCGGCGGTGCGGGTGTGCCTGCTCCCGAACTCGCGCTCGACCCGCTGTACGAGTTCGTGTTGAACACCACGACCGGCGCGCGGCTCTCGGTTGACAGCGAGGCCCGCGTTGAGAGTTCGGTGCCCAGATCAATCGGCGTTTGGCCCGAAGGGGGCTGCACCTTCAGTTCGCCAGCCTCACCAGATTCGCGGGCCGCCACTCGTTCATCGGCCGCAGATTCAGCGGCTGTCTCTACGCCCACCTTCTTGCCAACGGTTTGGGTCAATGCGTCGGAGACTGGTGCGCTGCCAGCACTGGCCATCAAACTATTGACGTCGACAGAGCTGTCGCTGAACTCGACACGAAGGCCAACCTTGATCATGGCCTCCATGGCGAGGCCTTGCAAAACATGCTTCACCCCGTTGGCTAGGGTCAGCACGATATCGGTGCCAGCGATGCTGATGTTTGCGACCGAGGAACGGCTGAAGTCGAACTTGGTGCCGCCATCGGCGCGCAATGCATGTGTCACGATATTCGAAGCCAAGATACGCCCCCCCTGCTGTGTTGCGGCCTAACGGTCATGAGTCGGTGACACACACCGAACCATGAATACGTTCAAAAACGTCGCTGACTTTGACTACGAGCCTTTGATGCCCCGTCTAGACAGTGAGTTGTTTCACGTTGACCCCATGCTGAACAGCCGGCACTGCGCGAGTCCGCCGGGGCCAGCTTTAGGAGCCTTCGCTTGGCTACTTTCGGTCAAACCGGCCTGAACTTGATGCCTTTCTTGATGAGCAACAAGATGAACCCGTGAATAGTTGGAACTTCAAGGGCGAATGGCACTTGAGCGCGGTTTGCGCTTTCTCGCGATCTGATGATGTTCTTGCGCAGTCATCGCTTCGCCTTCGTCAGTTTCGGAGATTGACCCGCCGACGCTTAGACACTGAACTCGGCGCGATTCGCTGTCTGAGAGATGGAATTCCCAGCGTGTTGCGCCACACACCGCAATGGATTTGCTCCCCTGGGGTCATCCTCTACGGCACCGCGGATTCATTCCCAGACTCTGAGATCGAGGCGACATGCGTTATGGTCGGGACCGATGTTCCCTGGTCTGACTCTTGCCTATTGGCTCACGCTGCACGGCCTGGTCACGCTGCTTGCGGTGCTGCTCTACGTGATCGCCTCGCACGTGCTGCACCAGCGCCGCCACCCAAGTGCGGCGATCGCCTGGGTGCTGTTTATTTTGCTGATGCCTTACGTGGCGCTGCCGGCATTCCTGACCTTCGGCTCACGCAAGCAGGCTCGCCCGCGCAAGCGTACGCTGCTCGCAGCACCTGAACCGTCTGCCCCCGCAGGTGAACACTCGTGGGCCTTGGAGACCACCGCCGCACTCGGCCAGCCGGTCCCGGTCGCCTACCACGCGCTGCATCTGCATGCTGATGGCACCGCGGCGCTTGCGGCACTGTGGCAAACGATTGACTCGGCAGAGCACTCCATCGATCTGTGCACCTACATCGTCGGCAACGACGCCCTCGGCAAGATGATCATCGAGCGGCTGTCCGCGAAAGCGCGTGCAGGGGTCAGGGTGCGCCTGATGCTCGATGGCCTGGGTCGGCTGATCGGTGGGTGGCCCGACCTCAAACCGCTCAGGGAATTCGGCGTCGTCACGCTGTTTGTGCCACCGCTGCATTCGCCGCTGAAGGGCCGCACCAACCTGCGTAACCACCGCAAGATGCTCATTGCCGACGCGGCCTTCGATTCGCGCCGCCTGTGGAGCGGCGGACGCAACTTGGCCGCTGAGTATTTCGAAGGCACTCCGGGCCGCGCGCCGTGGCACGACCTCAGCTTCGACCTGCGCGGCCCGCTGGTGTTGCAGGCGAGTGCTTTGTTCGAGCTCGATTGGGCGTTTGCCAACGGGCGCCGGGTGGTGGCCAATGGCACGCCGCCACCACTTGCCGTGGCGCCGCCTGCCCGCTGCGCGCAGCTCGTGGCCTCGGGCCCCGACCAGATCGACGACACGGTTCATGCGCTGCTCGTGACTGCCGCGTACCGGGCGCACCGCAACATCAGGCTCGTCACGCCCTATTTCGTGCCAGACGCCTCGTTGCTGATGGCGCTGTGCCTGGCTGCACGGCGTGGCGTGGTGGTTGACCTTTTGCTACCGGCGCGCTCGAACCACTGGCTGTCGGATGTGGCGCGGCGCCGTGCTCTGCGCGCGCTTGCCGCGGCCGGGGCGCGCGTCTGGTTGGTGCCGCACATGCAGCACGCCAAGCTCGCCGTGATCGACGACGTGGTCGCGCTGACCGGCTCGGCCAACCTCGACAGCCGCAGTCTCTTTCTGAACTACGAGCTGATGTTTGAGTTTCACGATGTTGGCGCAATCGCTGACTGCGCGGCCTGGTTCGAGCGCGAGCGTGCGCTGGCGACGCAGCACCTGCCGGGGCGGGCCGGGCTGCTGAGCGATCTGGCCGAGGGGCTGGTGCTGTGGGTCGGCTTTCAGCTGTAGTGCGGCCCCAGAGCCGCCTCACGCAAGTTCGAGATTCACCACAGCAAACGGCTCGCCGGCCGCGCGCCGCCGGCCCCTCGAACGCGCCGCTCCGAACCATGACTCCGGCACCGTCTCGCCGACCAACCCGCGCAGCCGTCGCACTGGCGCAGCGACATCGAGCTTGTGGACATGGCCACCGTGCTGCGCGTTTGCGTCGGCAAGCGGCTCGGCACGGCACCTTGACGAACGCCGGTTGAGCAGCGTTGGCGGCCGCCACCATGCAGGCACCAGCTGCAAAGCCACAAGGTGCTGAGCGTTTAGTGCACGCCCTTTGAGCGCGTACTCAAAGCCTGCGCGCATGCACTGACCCGCTGACCTGCAAGAAGCCAGTAGCCAGTAGCCCAGACGGTGATCTATTTCTCGCAACGTGCGACCGATTGATTGACCTGTGATTTCTGCGATTATCTTTTTTGCCTCAAGCGCTCGAAGATAAAGCAACTGACGGGGTTGATCGCGGTCCGCGCTGTACTTCTGAGCGCACAGCGGTTTGATCCTGCCGGCCACGGCCAGCCATCTTGCGAGATAGCCCCATTCGCGCTCGCAATTGCGGCTTCATGAAGCGATCAAGACGCACTACGCTGCGTTGCAGGGGGTTTTCGATGAGCATGCTTCTGAACGCAGCGAAGGCGTGGATCCTGTTTGGCTTTACTGCCTTGACGATGTCGCCGAGCACGGCTGTCGATGACTGGGCCCGGGTGGCTTACGAGCCGGTGGCGCTTGGTTGGTCGGCTGCGGAGGTGGAGCGCGCCACTGCGGGGAACCTGGAAGTGATCATCGCGCGCGCCAAGCGCGAAGGCGAGTTCGGCTGCCTGCGCACTTGTGACCGCGTGAGGCAAATCTTCGACCGCCTCGTGACCCGGGCGCGCGTTCAGACCGAGCGGTCACGGCAGCTGCACTGGTCGCTGACGGTGGTGCGCACCGCCGATGTTGAGGCGATGACCTTGCCCGGCGGACAGGTTCTGATCTCTGAGGCATTCGTCGATTCATACCATCTGAATGACGAAGCGCTGGCCTTTGTGCTCGCCCACGAGATGGCCCACAGCATCTTGGAACACGAACGCCAGACGCTGCACTTCGCGCGCATGCTGCTGCCGCGCGAAGTGCCTCGCAGCGTGGCCGACATGTACGTCGAACTCGACTACAACTTCGCGCTCCTGAAGTCGATTGAACCAATGCTTCAAAAAGGCGAATTTGAGGCCGACGAGCTCGGGCTGCTGCTGGCCAGCGTGGCCGGATATGCGCCGCAGGCGCAGCTCGGGTTCGTTGAGCAAGAAGCCCAGCGCGACCACGAGCCGTCATCGCTGGTGCGCACGCATCCGCCGGCCCGGCAGCGCCTGGAACAACTGCGCCTGCGGCTGCCGCTGGCCGAGCGGCTTTACGCCGCGGCGCGTGCGGCGCGCGAGTAAGGCCCGAGACCGCCGTTTCGGCCTGGCGTGAAGGTCGTGCGGGGCTCCGGCCAAGCACCGGCAACTGACGGGGCTCACAGCGGCCTCTGGGGGCACTGGCACTGGCACCGGCACTGGCTTCTTCATCCGGGTCTCAACACCTTGGCGCGAAACCTACGGTTTGGCACGCCGGCCGCCTACCCCTTGCTCTGCATTGCAGGAGCGACCGAATTGCCTAGCCCGCATTGCCTAGACCGAGGCGCGAAGCGTCTGACCCGACAGCTCGCGTGTGGAATGGCAGTGTTTCGCCAAACAGCGAGTCGCGAAATGCCACCGACTCAGGCCGATCGTCGATCGCCCACAACAACAAAGCACGGGCCGACATCGGCTTGGCGAACAAAAAGCCCTGAAGCTCGTCGCAACCCAGCTCAACCAAAATCTGCTGCTGGCGCGTGTTTTCAACGCCCTCTGCCACCACCTTCAGACCGAGCGCGTGCGCCAGCCTCACGACGGCATCGACCACCGCGCGCGCGTCGGTGCCACTTTCAATGTCTTTCACGAAGCTCCTGTCGATCTTGAGTTCCTGCGCCGGCAATTGGCGCAGGTAACTCAAGCTCGAATAGCCAGTGCCGAAGTCATCGATCGACAAATGCGCGCCGAGCTCGCCAAGACGGCGGAAGGTTTCCTGCGTCGCCAACGTGTCTTCCATCGCTGCCGACTCGGTGATCTCGCAGGTCAACAGCGAAGGGTTAATACGGTAGCGGGACAGCGCATCGGTGATGCGGTCGGCAATGTCGTTTTGGCGCATTTGATAGGCCGACAGGTTGATCGCCACCCGCATGCGCAGGCCATTGTCTCGCCAGTCGCGCGCCTGCTTGCAGGCAGCCTCGATGACCCAGTCGCCGAGTGGGCCGATCAGGCCCGAGCGTTCCGCGAGCGGAACGAATTCACCCGGCATCAGCATGCCGCGGGTCGGGTGGTTCCAGCGCAGCAGCGCCTCGGCGGCCGTGACCTTGCCGCTGCGCGCGTCGATCTTGGGCTGGAAGAACAGTTCAAGTTCGTTGCGCACGAGCGCTTCGCGCAAGTCGCGCAGCATGTCGAAGTTTTGCTGCGCGTTGGAGTCCATCTCGCTGGAATAGAAGCAGTAGCGCGAGCCACCAGCGCGCTTGGCGGCATACATCGCGGCATCGGCGCGTGCAATCAGCTTGTTTGGCCTGCAGCCCTCGGGGTAGAGCGCAATGCCCACAGAGCACGAGATCAGAACCTCCCGTTCGTCGACCAGATAAGGCTTGCCCAGCGACTCGATCACCAGCGTGGCCATCTTCGCCGCTGCGGCCTGAGAACCTGCTGACGGCGCCAGTAGCACGAACTCGTCGCCACCAACGCGAGCGGCCACGCCGCGGCCGCGGGAGATGAGCTTGAGCCGAGCGCCCACCAGCTCCAGCACCCGGTCGCCATTGCCGTGGCCAAAGGTGTCGTTGACGGGCTTGAAGCCATCGAGGTCGATGAACAAAACTGCTAGACCCGCGCCACCGGCGAGGCACCGGCGCGTCTCGTCGTCCAGCTTCGACTCAAAGTGCAAGCGCGTCGGCAGGCCGGTGAGGTTGTCCACTGTGGACAAGCGCGTCAACCGCGCCGGCGCTTCGAATTCGGCAGTATTTCCCTGCCCCAGCACCAAACACAAGACGGCGGCCATGCTGATGAGCCCCCCCAACATCAACCACTCGGTCCAGACCATCGTGACGGCAGCGCCGTGCCGTGCCGAGACAACGGCGCCGACGCAGACGACGGCCGCCGCCACAAGTGCGGCCGCAACGCGCAGCACCGGGCCGCCGCGCAATGTTCCATATCGAAGCTGTGCGCCTATCAGCGCGGCGCACAGCATGATCAAAGCGGCGCCGGTGCCGACGCCGTCTGCGGTACGCGTCAGGCGGAACCAGCCCGGCGCGGCCATCATCGCGTGGAGGTAGGCGGCCATCAACATCGCCAACAGGCCGATCAACATCCACCACTTCTTGCGACCCCTGACCAGCGCGCTGGTGGCGCCACTGCACACCACCAGCAACAAGGCGGGCAGCGTGTTCACCAGATCGTTCGACCTGTCGGTGGCGACAGTCGCCATCACATGGCCGGGCCACCACAGGCCACAGGAGGCCAACGCCGCCGCAACGAGGGTCAGTGCCACCGATATCGGCATGGTCCGCCGCGTCGCCAGGTGCGCCACTTCCGCACCCAACCAGAGCAGGCAGGTGGCCACGCCAAAGCTAACGAAGACGATGATCGGATCGAGCACAGGCATGGAAAAAGCACGAATGGTTGAGCGCCTGTTCCGTTGCAGAACAAGACACATCAACATCCTGAAGGCTTTTTACCCAACGTGGTGCATTGACCGGCTCTGAATCGTGAAGCAAGCCTCACCCCAGTGGGTCGAGTGCATGCCGGCCCGTGCCAGGGCACGATGCACGCACTCAGCCGTCGCCCACCAGCCCGTTGCGGATGGCGTAGACCGTCATCTCGGAGTTGTTGCTCAGGCCAAGCTTTTCGAGCACGCGAGCGCGGTACACGCTCACGGTCTTCGGACTGAGCGTGAGCTCTTCTGCGATGTCAGACAAGCGCTTGCCAGACGCGATCATCACGAGCGTCTGTAGCTCGCGGTCGGAGAGTTTCTCGTGCGCGTTTGCAGCCAGCGGCGTGGTCAGGCTTTCGACCAACATCTGCGCGATTTCGGGCGTTACGTATTTGCGGCCCTGCGCCACCGTACGCACCGCGGCGACGATCAGCGCCGGGTCACCACCCTTGTTGACGTAACCGTAGGCGCCAGCGCGCAGCGCGCGAATCGCGTATTGATCTTCGGGGTACATCGACACCACCAGCACGCCCATGGTTGTGGCTTCGTCTTTCAAAACGTGCAAAACGTCGAGGCCGCTGCGGCCAGGCAGGTTGATGTCAAGCACCAGCACGTCGGCGGTGGCGTCGCGCATTAGGGTGCGCAGATCGCCGTAGTCGCCTGCTTCGCCGACCACCTCGATGTCGGGCGCGTCTGAGAGCGTGTCGCGTATACCGCGCCGAATGAGCGCATGGTCATCACACAGCAGTACCTTGATCATGGAAGCGTTCGTCCTGGGTTCAGAGCCCGCCCCACTGGCTGGGGTCGTCAACGTCGGGAGCGGCATGGGTGTGTATATCAGCGTTGCCAGCGAGATTCAAGGGCACCGAGAGAATCAGCGTCGTGCCGCTTGGGCTGCTGCTCAGGTCCACCCAGCCGCCCACCGTGGCGGCGCGTTCGCGCAGGCCACGAATGCCGAAGGATCGGGCCTTGGTCAGGTCGTCCTGGTTCAGGCCTCGGCCGTTGTCGCTGATTTCGAGCGAAAGCACACCACCTGCCAGCGACAGATCGAGCTCGACCTTGCTGGCCTGGGCGTGTTTGCTGATGTTGGTGAGCGCCTCTTGCGCGGTGCGGTAGGCCACCAGCGGCACGCCCGCCGGAAATTCGAGCGCGTAACGCGGCAAACGCAGCAGGCACTCTATGCCAGTGCGCTTCTCGAAACGCAGCGTGATCCACTGCAGCGCGGCCACCAACCCTTGTTCGAGAATCGCCGGCCGCAGGTTGTGCATGATGCGCTGGCTCGAATCGATCGCGAGCGTCACGGTCTCAAGCGCCGAGTTCACACGCGACGTCACTTCCGCCGAGGTCGAGTGGCGCGCGATCCAGGCCAGGTCGAACTTGAGCGCGGTCAGGGAGCCGCCCACGTCGTCGTGAATCTCGCGCGCGATCGCCGCGCGCT
Organism: Burkholderiales bacterium; assembly: GCA_038227445.1. Taxonomy (GTDB): domain Bacteria; phylum Pseudomonadota; class Gammaproteobacteria; order Burkholderiales; family Burkholderiaceae_C; genus LMDS01. Next base: position 11,386 of record JBBRPV010000030.1, read on the forward strand.
CCTGCTCGATGCTGGTTTGCAAGTGCTGGGCAAGCTCGCGCAGGCGGTGCTGTGATTCGCCCAGCTCGCGGTCGGCACGCTCGCGCGCTCGCCGCATTTCGGTCGCCTCAATTGCATGCAGCAGCGCCGGCACGAGGCGCGCGAGGTTGTTCTTCAGCAAGTAATCGCTGGCGCCGTTGCGCATGGCCGCGACCGCAGTGTCTTCGCCGATCTCGCCGGAGACCAAAATGAAAGGCACATCACGGCCGCTCGCGGCCAGCAGGTCGAGCGCCACCAGGCCAGAAAAGCCGGGCAGGTTGTAGTCGGAGATGATCGCGTCCCAGGACTGCTTGAGCGCCGCGATGAAGTCGCCCTCGGAATCGATGCGCAAGGCCCGCACGCGCAAGCCGCCGCGCGTCAGGTGCACCACCATCAGCTCGTGGTCGAACTCTGAATCTTCGAGGTGTAAGACACGAAGCTCGCGGTCGGTCGAGGGCTTGGGCATGCCCAGCAGTATGCCTTCGGCGCCCTACACGTCGGCGGCCTGGCGCAGTGTCTGAACAACCGGCCGTGTGAGCACCTCTCGCAAGCCCCACCAACCGGCCGCCAGAGCGAGCAAGGCGCCGGCCACGGCACCGACAAGCGGCACCCAGGGCGACGCGTTCCAGCTGAACTCGAACACGTAACGCGCCAGCGCCCAGCCCACCGCCATGGCTGCACCCGAGGCCAACACGCCCGCGAGCGCGCCCACACCGAGCAGTTCGGCGCGCTGCACCTGCGCCAGCAGCTTGCCGCTGGCACCGAGCGCGCGCATGACGGCGAATTCGCGTGAGCGTGCTTCGCGCGTGGCGGTGACCGCGGCGAACAGCACGACCAGCCCGGCCGCGAGCGTGAAGCCAAACAGGAACTCGACCGCCCGCACCACTTGGTCGAGCACGCGCTGGATCTGCGCAATCGACGCCGACACGTCGATGTTGGTGATGTTTGGAAATTCTCGGCTGAGCGCGTTGTCAAAACCCGCGCTCTGCGGCGTTCCCTCAGGCGCGCGGTATGCAGCAATGAAACTCAGCGGCACGTCGGCCATCGCTGCGGTCGGGAACATCACGAAGAAGTTGACACGCATGGAACTCCAGTCAACCTTGCGCAGGCTCGTGATGCGACCTTCGGCGATGGTGCCGCCGACGTCGAACCGCATGGAATCACCAAGCTTCAAGCCCAGCGTTTGCGCCAGCCCCTCTTCCACGCTCACGGCATTGGCTTCATTGGCCACCCAGCGGCCCTTGACCACTTCGTTGTGCGGCGGCAGCACGGCACCCTGGCTCAAGTTGAACTCGCGGTCGAGCAAGCGCTTGGCGCGCTCTTCGGTCATCTCGTCGGGCTTGACCGCATTGCCGTTGATCGCGACCAGCCGGCCGCGAATCATCGGGAACCAGTCGAAGCGAGTCACGCCGGCATCAAGCAGCTTCTGGCGAAAAGCATCAGCCTGGTCGGGCTGCACATTGATGACGAAGCGGTTCGGTGCGTCTTTCGGCGTGGCCTCACGCCAGCTGCTGATGAGGTCGGTGCGCAGCAGCACCAGCAGCACGAGCGCCAGCAGGCCCACGCTCAGCGCCGACACCTGCAACACCGCGAACCCGGGCCGCGCCGCGATCTGGCGCGTGGCCAGCACCAGCCAGCGTGGCGCGCGCGACTCAGGCACCGCGCGTTTGAGCAGCAACACCGCGAGCCACGACAACAAGGCGAAGAGCGCAATCGCAGCGGCAAAACCACCCACCGCGATCAAGCCGAGCTTCAGGTCGCTCGCCACCGCCAACAACAACGCAACGAAGCCGAGCGCGCCAGCCGCGAGCACCGCAATCGAGGCCGGTTTCAAGGCGCCCACGTCGCGCCGGATCACACGCAGCGGCGGAACCTGCGCCAGTTGCAGCACCGGCGGCAGGCCAAAACCCATCAACAGCGTGAAGCCCACGCCCACACCAAACAGCGCTGGCCACAGGCTCGCCGCCGGCAACGAGGCCGCCACCAGACCGGCCAGCAGCCAAACGAAAACGTAGTGCACCGCAAAACCGAGCAGCACGCCGGCCAGGCTCGCGATCAAGCCAACGCCGCTGAATTCGAGCAGGTACTGCAAAGCGATGGTTCGCTGCGGCAGGCCGAGCACACGCAGCATTGCGCAATCGTCGAGGTGGCGGCTGGCGAAGTCGCGCGAGGCAATTCCCACGGCCACCGCCGCCAACAGCGCCGCCAACAACGCCACGAGGTTCAGAAACTTGCCCGCGCGGTCGAGCGTCTGGCGCAATTCGGGTCGCCCATTGGCGAGCGACTCGACCCGCAGCCCGCGCAGTGCCCCATTCTTGACCTGCCCTTCAGCCCAATCGACGAACTGGCGCACCGGCACTTCGCTGCCTCCCTTCGCCGCCACCGCGAGGTTGTAGTTAACGCGGCTCGCGGGTTGCACCAAGCCGGTGGCCGGCAGGTCGGCCTGGTTCAGCATGACGCGCGGGGAGAAGCTCGAAAAGCCCGAGCCGCGGTCGGGCTCGATCACGATCTGGCGCTCGATGAGCAGGCCGGTGTCGCCGAGCAGCAGCGTGTCGCCCACCTTCAGGCCGAGCGCGCCGAGCAGCGCCGGATCGACCCACACCTTGCCCGGGCCCGGGCCGCGCGCCAGCGCCGCCGCGGGGGTGCCGGGGCCCTCGTTCACTTGCAGCTGGCCCCGCAGCGGGTAGGCGTCGCTGACGGCCTTGACCGCCACCAGCCGCGACGCACCGCCCTTGTCGTCGGGCGCCCGGCCCATGCTCGGGAACGTGGCGGTGTTCGCGGTCAGCAAGCCAAGCTCCAGCGCTTTTGCGGCGAACGCAGGCGGTGCCGGCTGGTCAGACGAGATCACCGCGTCGCCACCGAGCATTTGCCGAGCATCACGCGCCAAGCCGCCGGTGATGCGGTCAGCAAAGAAGCCGACGGCACTGAGCGCGGCCACCGCCAGCATCACGGCCACCACCAGCAGGCGCAACTCACCGGCCCGAAAGTCGCGAGCCATCTGGCGTGTGGCGAGCAGCCAGAGTGATGGCGGGCGAAGCGCAGACGGGGCGGGCGTGTTCATGGCACGGAACTTACACGACTCGCGGCGCAGCCCGCCCGCCCGGGGCGATTCGCCACAGGCGGCTCCGAATGCTGCGTGCAAGCGGCCCGAACGGCCGCCGCGCGATGCGGTGCTGTAATGAGCCGATGCACAGCTCCCTGCCCCCGGTCTTTATTTCCCACGGCTCGCCCATGATCGCGCTGGAACCCGGCGCGGCCGGTGCCTTCATGCAGCGGCTTGGCCCGGCCATCGACGCCACGTTCGGCCGCCCGAAAGCGATCCTCGCGATCTCGGCCCACACGGCCGCGCGCGAGCCGGCGCTGTTGGCCGCGGCGCGCCATAAAGCGGTTCACGACTTTGGCAACTTCGACCCCAAGCTCTTCACGCTGCGCTACGACGTGCCCGGCGCGCCTGCGCTGGCCGAGCGCGCCGCTGCGTTGCTGAGCGCGGCCGGGGTCCCAGTGCATGTCGTCAACCAAGGCGGGCTCGACCACGGCATCTGGACTGCGCTGCGTTACCTCTACCCCGCCGCCGACATTCCGGTGCTGCCATTGGCATTTGTGCCCGACCAGACCCCAGCGCAGCAGTTCGCTCTAGGTGAGGCACTCTCTGCGCTGACGGCCGAAGGCGTGCTGGTGCTCGGCACGGGCAGCATCACGCACAACCTGGCGCGCGCCTTTTCCGGTGGCCTGCGCGGCCCACTGCAGACGCCCGAGATTCCCGAGAGCAAGGCCTTTCGCGACTGGGTGCAGGCTCGCAGCGCGAAGTCGGACTGGAACGCCTTGTTCGCCTATCGCACCCTCGCCCCGCACGCGGTCAACATGCACCCGACTGACGAACACCTGCTGCCTTGGTTCGTGGCCGCTGGCGCCGGTGGCCGCCACGACGCGCCGGTGCGCCTGCACGACAGCGTGGAAATGGCCTGCCTCGGCATGGACGCCTACGCGTTCGGCCCACTCGCGGCGCCGCTCGCAAAACGGCCCGAACTTTCGATGGCCGGTTGACAGGCCGGTTGGACGTTTCTGCCGTTCCCACCTGCACCTGTTTGCTGCAATTCATCGGCGACAGCTCGCGCGCGATCAGCAGCGTTCAGGTTTCGGGCCAGCGCGCCGGCACCTGACGTGTCGGCCGCGGCCCTCGGGAACTGAGGTTCAAGGCTTGGGTACTGAGCCGACCACGCCGCGCACGAACCAATCCATCGTTGCGATCGAAGCGTCGTCTAGGGCACCTTGTGCGAGCCGCACTCGACCCTCGTTGTCGGTCAGCGGCGCGGCGAACGGCTTGAAGCTGCCGGCCATGATGGCCTTGGTGCGCGCCTCAACCAGCGCTTGCACTGGCGCCGGAACGTCGGCATTGACCGCGCTCAAGCGCACCAGGCCGTCCTTCATGCCACCCCAGGCCGGCTGCGGCTTCCAGCTGCCGCCTAGCACCGCGTTCGCCACCTGCGTGTAGTAGCCGCCCCAATGGTGCGTGACAGCAGCGAGCTGCGCATCGGGCGCAAATTTGCGCATGTCGCTCTGGTAGGCAATGGCGCGCACACCCTTGTCTTTGAAGTTCGCTTGCGCAGTCTGCGGCACGGCCGGTGAACCGCTGTGATTTGTGAGCACATCGGCACCCTGGTTGATGAGGGTCTGAGCCGCTTCGCGTTCGCGCACCGGGTCGAACCAAGTGTTCAGCCACAACACGCGCACCTCGGCTTTCGGGTTCGCTTCGCGCATGCCAAGCGTGAAAGCGTTGATGCCCTGCACCACCTCAGGCACTGGAAAGCCGGCCACATAGCCTGCCACGCCGCTCTTGCTGCTCTTGCCCGCCAGCAGGCCTGCGAGATAGCGTGCTTCGTAGTAGCGGGCGTTGTAGGTGTTGAGGTTGGCGGCGGTTTTGTAGCCACCGGCGTGTTCGAACTTCACGTTCGGAAAGTCGGCCGCCACGCGCAGCGCCGGTTCGAGGTAACCGAAGCTGGTCGCAAAAATCAGCTGGTGGCCTTGTGCGGCCAGATCGCGCATCACGCGCTCCGAATCGGCGCCTTCGGCCACCGCTTCGACGGCCGTGCTGACGACCCTGTCGCCAAGCGCTTTTTGCATGGCCAGCCGGCCCTGTTCGTGCTGGAAAGTCCAGCCGGCTTCGCCAATCGGGCTGACGTACACGAACGCGACTTTGAGCCGCGGGGGTGCAGCAGTGGCGGCGCTTTGCGCGTTGATGGTGGGTGCACAAATGGCAAGCATCGCGGCCAGCGAAACAACGCTGGCGCGGGCGAGGTTTTTGAACATGGTGTTCCTCTACATGGCCCCGGTTGAAAAATGGAGCCACGCGGGGGCACGCGGCCGGCTCTGGCGAGATTGTCTCAGGGTCTCAGGCCGGAGCCTGGCGCCAAACAGCCGAACCGGTGGCCGCGCCGTCAGCGCGTCAGTGTGTCTGCTTCTTTTCTGCCACGTACGCCACGTGCAACTCGGCTGGCTTCTTCGCGCGCTTGCGCATGCGAATGTTGAGCATCTCAACGCCCACCGAGAACGCCATGGCGAAGTACACGTAACCTTTGGGCACGTGGTGGTCGAGGCCTTCGGCAATCAGCACCACGCCGATCACGACGAGGAACGACAGCGCCAACATTTTGATGGTCGGGTGGTCAGACACGAAGCGGCCGATTGATCCGGCGAACAGCATCATCAACCCGACCGAGGCGATCACAGCGGCAATCATTATCTCGACGCTGTCGACCATGCCGACCGCGGTGATGATCGAGTCGAGCGAGAACACCATATCGATCACCATGATCTGCAGGATCACGGCCGAGAAGGTGGCCTTCACGGCGCTGGACGCATGACCTTCTTCACCTTCGAGCGACTGGTGAATTTCGCCGGTGCTCTTGTAGATGAGGAACAGACCCCCGGCGATCAGGATCAGATCGCGGCCAGAAATTTCTTGGCCAAGCACGGTGAACAGCGGCGCAACCAGACCCACGATCCACGAGAGCACCAGCAACAACCCAATGCGCATGAACATCGCCATGAACAGGCCGATCCGCCGGGCCCGCTCGCGCTGGGCCACCGGCAGCTTGTCGACCAGGATCGAGATGAAAACCACGTTGTCGATGCCCAGCACCAGTTCAAGTGCGGTGAGCGTGGCAAAGGCGATCCAGGTTTGGGGGTCGGTCAGCAGTTCGAGCATCGTGGTTCCAGGCATTCAGTGGAAAAGCGCGGCAGCGCGGCGGGCCGCAGACTAACCGCACGCCAAAGACCCCACGCGTTCGTCGCCCTTGGCCGCAGGCCCGCCGCGTTGGCACAACGTCTGGCCAACAGGCTGACTGCCTCGATTCAGTCAGTCATAGGGCGTGGCTTTCGAACACGCGGTCAAGGGATTGCAGCCAGGCGTGCTTGCGCTCCGCAGGAACGAAGCTCGCTTCGAAGCTGTTGCGCGCCAGTGTGTGCGCTTCGCGGGCACCGAGCTGTGGCAACGCGGCAAAGGTCTCAAGGTAGTTCTGGTTCACATAGCCGCCGAAGTAGGCCGGATCGTCGGAGTTGACGGTCGCGCACAGGCCGGCTGCGAGCAGCGCCGGCAGCGGGTGCTCGGCCATCGCTTTGTAGACGCAAAGCTTCACGTTCGACAGTGGGCACACCGTCAGCGGTACACGCGCGGCGGCCAGGCGCGCCACCAGCGCCGGGTCGTCAAGGCAGCGCACGCCGTGATCGATGCGCTCGGCGTGCAGCCCATCGAGCGCGCTCCAGATGTAGGCGGGTGGACCTTCTTCGCCAGCGTGGGCCACGAGCCGCAGGCCGAGTTCGCGGCAGTGTGCGAACACCTGCGCGAACTTTTCCGGCGGGTTGCCACGCTCGCCGCTGTCCAGGCCGACGCCGATGAAGTGCTGGCGGTAGGGCAGCGCCTGCGCGAGTGTGGTGAACGCCGCTTCCTCGCTCAGGTGACGCAAAAAACACATGATCAACAGGGCGCTGACACCGAGCTCACGCTGCGCCACCTCGCAGGCTCGGGCGAGGCCGTTGATCACGGTGGCGAAACTCACACCACGTTCGGTGTGGGTCTGCGGGTCGAAGAAGATTTCGGCGTGCACCACGTGGTCGGCGGCAGCACGGCGAAAGTACGCCAGCCCCAAGTCGAAGAAATCTTCTTCCTTCAGCAGCACGCTTGCGCCGGCGTAGTAGATGTCGAGAAAGCTCTGCAGGTCGGTGAAGGCGTAGGCGGCGCGCAAGGCTTGCACGTTCGCATACGGCAGCGCCACGCCGTTGCGCTGCGCCAGCGCGAAGATCAGCTCGGGTTCGAGCGAACCTTCGATGTGCAGGTGCAGCTCGGCCTTGGGCATGGCGCGCAGCAGCGCTGGCAGGCGCTCGCGCGGGATGTTGTTGAAGTTGATCATGTCTGCACACTCCCAAACCAAGGCCTCGCTCGACGCGCTTCGAACTTCTATTTCTTGTCGCCGCCCGGCACTTTGCCCTCAACGCCCTTGACGAAGAAGTTGACGCCACCGAGGAACTTGTCGTCGGCCACGGCATCTTTCGCCAGAATTTCCTTGCCGTCGTTGCCCATGATCGGCCCCTTCCAGATCACGAAGGTGCCAGCTTTCAGGCCGGCCTTGATGGTCTCGACTCTGGCCTTCAAATCGGCCGGCACCTTGTCGGAAATTGACACGATATCGATCGCACCTTCTTTCACGCCCCACCACGAGCCCGTGCCGCCCTTCCAGTTGCCGTCGAGCGCGTCTTTGGTGGCCTTGATGTAGTACGGCGCCCAGTTGATGATGCTCGACGCGAGGTGAGCCTTCGGTGCGTAGGCGGTCATGTCGCTGTCCCAGCCGAACGCATACTTGCCGGCCTTCTCGGCCGTTTGCAGCACCGCCGACGAGTCGGTGTTTTGCATCAGCACATCGGCACCGCCGTTCATCAAAGACTGCGCGGCTTCGGTTTCTTTCGGTGGGTTGAACCACTCGTTGATCCAGACCACCTTGGTCTTGATTTTCGGGTTGACCGACTGCGCGCCCAGCGTGAAGCTGTTGATGTTGCGTATGACTTCGGGAATCGGGATCGAGCCGACCACGCCAATGGTGTTGCTCTTGGTCATGCCGCCCGCGATCACGCCGGCCATGTAGGCGCCTTCGTAGGTGCGCGAGTCGTAGGTGCGCATGTTCTCGGCTTGCTTGTAGCCGGTGGCGTGCTCGAACTTCACGCCTTTCAAGTCGGCCGCGGTCTTGAGCATCGGCTCCATGTAGCCGAAGGTCGTGCCGAAGATCAGCTTGTTGCCCTGGCCGGCCATGTCTCGGAACACGCGCTCGGCGTCGGCCGCCTCAGGCACCTTCGCGACGAAGGTGGTGACCACCTTGTCGCCGAATTCTTTCTCAATCGCCTTGCGGGCGTTGTCGTGCGCAAAGGTCCAGCCACCGTCACCCACCGGACCGACATAGGCAAACGCGATCTTCAGCGGCTCGGCCTTGGCCGGCTCCACTGCAATCGGCGCGGTCGGGGCCGGCGCGGCGGCGGCGGGCGCTTCTTCTTTCTTGCCGCACCCGGCGAGGGCGAGCGCTGCCGCGATCAAGGCTGAGCTTGCCGCACTGAGTAGTGAGAGCCTGAGGAGTGAACGCTTGGTTTGGAAGGTCATGCTGTCTCCAGATTGGGGATTCGGAAGGTAGCCCGAAGGCCGGAACTATGGAGCAAAACTTCGCAGCAACTTCAGCTGCCCGGGAAGAACGGTTTGCCGATTGAGGCGGGCATGTTGATGCGAATAAACGTGGCGTTGCGCGAGATCAAGACCAGCACGATGATCGTCGCCAGGTACGGCATCATCGTCAGGACCTGGCTGGGCATCTGCACACCTTCTCCTTGCAGATAAAACTGCAACATCGTCACCCCGCCAAACAGGTAAGCACCGAGCAAAACGCGTGCCGGCCGCCAGGTGGCGAAGGTGGTGAGCGCCAGCGCGATCCAACCTTTGCCGGCCACCATGCCCTCCACCCACAGCGGCGTGTAAACGACCGAAATGTAGGCGCCAGAAAGGCCGCACAAAGCGCCGCCCGTCATCACGGCGAGCATGCGGATGCGCCGAACCGGGTAGCCAAGCGCGTGTGCCGATTCCGGCGACTCGCCGATCGAGCGCAGCACCAGCCCGGCACGCGAGCGGTACAGGAACCAGGCAAGCGCCACGGTCAAGAAGATCGCGATGTAGACCATCGGGTGCTGCTTGAAGAACGCGGGGCCGATGAAGGAAATATCGGAGAGATAGGGAACCTGGAAATTCGGCCGTTCGCCGAGCTTTTCCTGCGTGTAGCGGATGCCTACGAAAGCCGAGAAGCCGGACCCGAACAAGCTGAGCGCCAGGCCCGTGGCGTACTGGTTGGTGTTGAGCCAGATCACGAGCACGCCAAACGCTGCGGCCAGCAAAGCGCCGGCCGCAGCGCCGCCGGCAAACGCGAGCCAGTCGCTGCCGGTGTGCACGGCGGTCGCGTAGCCGGCCGCGGCCGCCACGAGCATCATGCCTTCGGCGCCCAGGTTGACGATGCCAGCACGTTCATTGATGAGCAGGCCGAGCGACGCGAATGCGAGCACGGTGCCGGCGTTCAGCGTGGCGGCGAGGAGCAGTGCAAAGGATTCCATCAGGCGCCGTTGTTCAGGGCGGCGGCTTGCGCCGTTGAACCAATGGACGCCATGCTGGTGGGCGCCACCCGCACCGCTCGCCATCGAATGCGGTGGTGGATCAGCGTGTCGCAGCCCAGCAGCGTGAACAGCAGCAGCCCCTGAAACACGCCGGTCAGCGACTTCGGCAGCCCAAGCCGGGATTGCGCCAGTTCACCGCCGATGTAGAACATGCTCATCAGGATCGCCGAAAACACAATACCCAACGGGTGCAGCCGACCCACGAAGGCAACGATGATTGCGGCGAAGCCGTAACCCGCCGGCACGTAAGGCGTGAGCTGACCGAGCGGGCCGGCCACTTCGAGCGCACCGGCCAGCCCCGCCATGCCACCAGAAAGTAGGAGTGCGGTCCACAGTGCCCGGCGTGACGAGAAGCCGGCGTAGCGTGCGGCGGCCGGTGCCAGGCCGCCGACCTGCAGCTGAAAGCCAGCGTAGGTGCGAAACAGCAGCACCCAGAAACCGGCCACTGCAATCATCGCCAGGATCAAACCGATGTTGACGCGATAGCCCGGGAACAGCTTGGGCACGTTGGTCGCCTTCAGGAACGTGATGGTTTGCGGAAAGTTGAACCCGGCTGGGTCTTTCCATGGCCCGTAGACCATGTAGCCCAGCACTTGGTCGGCCACGTAGACGAGCATCAGGCTGACCAAAATCTCGTTGGCGTTGAAGCGGTCGCGCAAAAAGGCAACAACGCCGGCCCACACCATGCCGCCAAACACACCGGCCAGCAGCACCAGCGCCACGATCCAGCGGCCGGTTTCCTTGTCGGCAGTCATCGCGACACCTGCGGCAGCGATGCCGCCGACGATGAACTGGCCCTCGGCGCCGATGTTCCACACGTTGGAGCGAAAGCACACCGCAAGGCCCAACGCGATCAGGATCAGCGGCGTGGCCTTCACCGCCAGCTCGGTCAATGCGTAAACACTCTTCAGCGGCTCGACGAAGAACACATAAAGGCAGCGCATTGGGTCTTTGCCGAGCACCGCAAACAGGATCGTGCCGATCACAACCGTGATGGCCAGCGCCAGCACCGGCGACATCACCGACATCAGCTTCGACGCTTCCGGGCGCGCTTCAAGCTTCAGCATGATCGGCATCCTTGGCTGTGGCATTGCCTGTGGCTTCGGCGCCGCCCGTGCCCCCGCCCCTGCCCCACAAGCCGCTCATCCACTCGCCAATCATCGGGGTCGTTGCCGACGAGGTCGCCACACTCGGCGAGACCTTGCCTTGCGCGATCACGACCAAGCGGTCGCAGATTTCGAACAATTCGTCGAGCTCTTCGCTCACGATCAGCAGCGCGCAACCTTTGTCGCGAAGGCCCAGCAGCTCGCCGCGAATCTGCGCTGCGGCGCCCACGTCAACACCCCAGGTTGGCTGCGAGACGATCAGAAGCTTGGGGTCGGCGTCGATCTCACGGCCGACGATGAACTTCTGCAAATTACCGCCCGACAAACTCTTGGCCGCCGCATCAGGCCCGCCGGCCTTGACGTGGAAACGGCGAATCAGTTCTTGCGCCAGCGCGCTCACATCTTTCGTGCGCACCCAGCCGCCAGGTGCCACCGCTTCGGTGCGCGTCAGCAGCGTGTTCGCCGCCAGCGAGAGCGTGGGCACGGCACCGCGGCCGAGCCGCTCTTCGGGCACGAAGTGCAAGCCTTCGGTGCGTCGCCGTCGTGGCGCGTGGTTCGAGATGTCTTTGCCGAACAGAAGGATCGAGCCAGCCGGCGCCCGGGTGTCTTCGCCAGACAGCGCGGCCATCAGCTCCCGCTGGCCGTTGCCAGAGACGCCAGCCATGCCAAGAATTTCGCCCGCGTTGACTGAGAAGCAGATGTTCGACAGGTGCATGCCGAAGTGGTCTTCCTTCGCCAAGGTGAGGCCGCGCACGTCGAGCACCACCCTGCCGAGCTTGGCCTGTCTGCGTTGCAACTGCGGTGGCTCGGCGCCGATCATCAACCGCGACAAACCGGCGTTGGTTTCGGTGCGCGGGTCGACCGTGCCGATCACCTTGCCGCCACGCATCACGGTGCAGCTGTGGCACAGCGCGCGAATCTCGTCGAGCTTGTGGCTGATGTAGAGAATGCTCGTGCCCAGGCTTGCCAGCTGGCGCAGCGTGACAAACAGCGTCTCAACCGCTTGCGGCGTGAGCACCGATGTGGGTTCATCAAGAATCAGGCACTTGGGGTTGGTCATCAAAGCGCGCACGATCTCTACCCGCTGGCGCTCGCCGACCGAGAGCGTGTGCACCGGCCGCAGTGGGTCGACCTCAAGCCCGTATTCTTTGGCCACCTTGGAGATGCGCTGCGTCACTGCGGCCAGCGTGAGTGACTTGTCCAGACCCAGCCAAACGTTCTCTGCGGCCGTGAGCGTGTCGAACAGGCTGAAGTGCTGGAACACCATGCTGATGCCCAGCGCACGCGCCTCTTGAGGGTTGCGTATGTTCACCGCCTGGCCGTTCCAGCGGATCTCGCCTTCGTCGGGCTGCACCGCGCCGTAGATCATCTTCACCAGGGTCGACTTGCCGGCGCCGTTTTCTCCGAGCACGGCGTGAATCTCGCCCGGCGCCACAAGCAGGTTGACCCTGTCGTTGGCCTTGACGGCCGGGTACTGCTTGCTGATGTTGACGAGTTCGAGGCGGAGCATGCGGTGCGTCCTTCCAGTGCGATGGCGTTCAGGCCAGGCCGGTTGTGGCGCCGACACGCTTAAAGCGTGCCACACCGGCAACAAGCGTCGCCACGAGGTTACGGTCGTCGGCCATCGTCATCCAGGCGAAGGCCTTTTCGTGCAAGCTGCGCACAACGCCCATGCGGCGCTCGGCCACCGGGTCGGCGGCCCAGTCCCACACACACACGTCGGCCATGCGGCCGGCTTCGAGCGAGCCGATCTCGTCAGCCAGGTGCAGCGCCGTGGCCGCACCGAGCGTGGCCGCATGCAGCGCCTGCCACGCGGTCAGGCGCTGGCCCGCCAGCGCCTGCACCTTGTAGGCATCGGCCATGGTTCGGAGCATCGACAGGCTCGTGCCCCCGCCCACGTCACTCGCCAGGCTGACGGCGGAGTGCGCTTTGGCGGCAGCGCGCCAGTCGAAGAGCCCGCTGCCAAGGAACAGGTTCGACGACGGGCTGTGGGCAATCTGCGCGCCGCTTTCATGCAGCGCCCTGCGGTCGGCGTCGTCGAGCCAGATGCCGTGTGCGAGCACGCTGCGCGGGTGCAGCAGGCCGGCGCGGGCGTAGACGTCGAGGTAGCTGCGCGCTTCGGGGAACAGCTCACTCACCCACCGCACTTCGGCGCGGGTCTCGGCCACGTGGGTCTGCATGTAGAGGCTCGCGTCTGCCGCACACAGCGCGCCGGCCATGGCGAGCTGCGCCGGCGTGCTGGTCGGGGCAAAACGCACCGTCACTGCATAGGCCAGCCGGTCAACGCCGTGCCAACGTTCGATCAGCTCGATGCAGTCAAGCTCGGCCCGGGCCACGTCGTCGCGCAGGCCGTCGGGCGAGTGGCGGTCTTGCAGCACCTTGCCGCTGATCACGCGCATGCCACGTTGCTGCGCTTCGCTGAACAAAGCGTCGACCGAAACCTTGTGGACGGTGGGAAAAACAAGCGCCGATGTCGTGCCATTCGAAAGCAGCGCGTCGGCAAACAGCGCCGCGCCGGCCTGCGAATACGCAGGGTCGGCGAAGCGCTTTTCGGCCGGGAACGTGTAGGTGTTGAGCCAGTCGAGCAACTCGGCGCCATAACTCGCAATGACTTCGAGTTGCGGCATGTGCACGTGGGTGTCGATGAAGCCGGGCAGGATCAGCTTGCCGCGGTGGTCTTGGCGCGACCAGCTGGCGTCGGGCAGGTCGAGCTGCGCGCCGGTGATGCGGCCACCCTCGATCAGCAGCCAGTGGTCGGGGCGAAAACGAACCGCGGCCGAGTCCACATCGCCCCAAGCCGGCGCGCCGATGAAGTCGAGCAGATCGCCACGCAAGGCGAGGCGGGTGGGCGTTGTGCTCGTGCTCATGGGTCGAGCACTCCGGTGGCCGGTGCGCTGCGCTGAAGCATGCCGTGGCCGGCGAGATTGCGAGCCACGTCGCGCACCTGCTGGCGCAGCCAGCGGCCGGAAGCCGAGGCGTGGGTCAGGTCGTGCCAAAGTTGGTAATAGGTGAGGGGCGGGAAAGGCACGGGGCAGCGCACGATGCGCACCGGCAGGCTGTCGGCGTAGCGCGAGCAGAACAGCCTGCCCGTGGTCAGCACGAGCAAACTCTGCGCCACCATCAGCGGGATCAGCCCAAAGTACGCGCTGCGCACCATCACGTTGCGGCTCAATCCGAGCGACGCCAGGTGTTCGTCAATCACACCAGCCGCCGCTCCTTGCGGCCCCGCGTGCAGCGGCATGGGCGCCACGTGTTCGCAGGCGAGGTAACGCTCTGGCGACCAGGCGCGGGTGAGTGCAGAGCGCACGACCGGGTGGTCTTCGGCGACCATGCAGACGATCTCGTCGCTCATCAGCCGACCCAGGTGCAACTCTTCGGGCGGCTTGAGCCAGTTGCCGATCACCAAATCGACCTCACCGGCCGCCAAGCCGCTGCGGTAGTCGAACTCGCCCGAGAGCGGCATCAGGTCGAGCCGCAGCTTCGGCGCGACCTTCTTCAGGTGAGCCACCAACTCGGGCAGGAACAGCGGGTCAAGGTAGTCGCTCGCCGCGATGCGAAAGGTGCTTGCGCTCGCCAGCGGCTCGAAATCGCGCTGGAGGGCGTGCGGGCTGAAGAGCCGGTCCGCATCTTGCAACAGCCGCGTGGCGGGCTCCAGCAGGCGCAGCGCGGTCTCTGTGGGCGCCATGCTGTTGCCCGAACGCACCAGCAACGGGTCGCCCGTGAGTGAACGCAGCCTCTTCAGCTGGGCACTGACGGCGGGTTGCGACGTGTTCAATCGCATGGCGGCGCGCGAGACACTGCGTTCAGTGATCAAGGTCTTCAGCACCCGTATGAGGTGGAGTTCAATCTTGTGGAAGTCCACCCGTTGCATCATATTGTTTTAATGATAGGCAGTATGGTTTTCGTTGTATACACCTCAGGCCGGATGCGCTTAAGTTCCGGCAACCCCCGACTGTCACCGCGAAGCGAGCCCATGCAACACAGCCCGATTCGTTTCTTTCACCGAGGCGCCGTCGTCGAAGTGAGCGGCGCCGCACCCACCCGCACCGTGCTTGAGTGGCTGCGCGAGGATGCGCGCTGCACCGGCACCAAGGAGGGTTGCAACGAAGGCGATTGCGGCGCCTGCACCGTGGTGATCGGCGAGACGGCCGCGCCGGGCGACGCCAGCGCTGTGCGCGGCCTGAGCCTGCGCACCGTCAACGCCTGCATCCAGTTTCTGCCCACGCTGGCCGGCAAGGCGCTCTTCACAGTCGAAGACCTGCGCAGCATGAACGCGGGGAAACTGCACCCGGCTCAAGAAGCGATGGTCGAGTGCCATGGCTCGCAGTGCGGGTTCTGCACGCCCGGGTTCGTGATGTCGCTGTGGTCAGCCTACGAGCACCACCAGGCCCGCACCACCCAGCCAACGCGCCAACAGTTGGCCGACGAACTGTCGGGCAACCTGTGTCGCTGCACCGGCTACAGGCCGATCCTCGATGCTGGGCAGCGCATGTTTGAGCTGCCGGCGGTCGCGCTCGACACGGCACCCGTGCTCGCCGCGCTTGCGGCGCTGAAGGCGCTGCAAGGCTCGGGCAGCTTCAGTTACGCGGCGTCCAGCGGCGCTGATCGCTTCCATGCGCCCACCACCTTGGCCGAACTCGCCGCCTTGCGCGAGGCCAAACCCGAGGCCCAATTGCTCGCTGGTTCGACCGACGTCGGCCTGTGGGTCAACAAGCAATTCCGCGCGCTCGGAGACATCATCTGCGTCGGCGAAGTTAACGAGATGAAGCGCGTGGTGGAACAGAACGGCGAGCTGTACATCGGCGCGGGGGCGTCGCTCGAAGCCGCGTGGTCTGCGCTGGCACGGCGTTTTCCAACGTTGACCGACGTGTGGGTGCGCTTTGCGTCGCCGCCGATCCGCAACGCCGGCACGATGGGAGGCAACGTCGCCAACGGCTCGCCAATCGGCGACTCGGCGCCGATCCTGATGGCGCTCGACGCGTTGATCGAGCTGCGCAAGGGCGAGCGCGTTCGGCGCTTGCCGCTCGATGCCTTCTACATCGACTACATGACGAACCAGCTCGAATCTGGCGAGTTCGTGCAGGGCTTGGCGGTGCCGCTGGCGGTGGCTGCGCGCCAGGTGCGCGGCTACAAGATCAGCAAACGTTTCGACTGCGACATCTCTGCGGTGTGCGTGGGCCTGTCGTTAGAACTTGACCGCGGCACCGTAAAGACCGTGCGGCTCGCATTCGGTGGCATGGCCGCCACAGTGAAGCGCGGCGCGCTAGCCGAAGCCGTGCTCGTCGGACAGCCGTGGACACAAGCCACCGTGAACGCCGCCAAATTAGCGCTGGCGCAAGACTTCAGGCCACTCTCTGACATGCGCGCCAGCGCCGCCTACAGACTGCAGGTGGCGCAAAACCTGTTGCAGCGCTTCTGGCTCGAAACCCGCGCCGAGAACCCGTTGCCGAGCAGCGCCACGAGTGTTTTCAGCGTGATGCCACACGCGGCCAGCGCTACGGCCGGCTGAAGGGAAGATCAATGCCCAGCCGAAACGAAATTTTTGCTTGCCACGTGTTGAACTCCGTCGCCCGAATCGATCCCAGCGGCGAGACAAGGGCCGCAAGCGCCGGCGCGCAAGTCGGCATCAGCCGCCCACATGAGTCTGCGCACCTGCACGTGGCCGGCGAAGCCACCTACACCGACGACATTGCCGAGATCAAGGGCACGCTGCACTGCGCGCTCGGCTTGTCGCCGGTGGCGAACGGCCGCCTCACCGCCACCAAGCTCGACGAGATTCGCGCGCTGCCCGGCGTTGTGGCGGTGTTGTCGGCGGCCGACATTCCTGGGCCAAACGATTGCGGCTCGATCATTCACGACGACCCGATCCTGTGTGACTTCAAGAAGCATGACGATGGCTCGTCATGGGGAGAGATACGCCACCTTGGCCAGCCGGTGTTCGCGGTGATCGCGCAGACCCGCCACGCAGCGCGCGTTGCTGCGGCCAAAGCGAAGGACGTGCTGACCATCGAAGCCTGGCCCCCAGTCATCACACCGCAAGACGCCCACGCCAAGCAACAGTACGTGATGCCGCCCATGCACCTCGTGCGCAACACGAGCGAAGGCGGCGCACGGGCAGCCATTGCAAACGCGCCGCACCGCCTGAAAGCCACGCTCAACGTCGGCGGCCAAGAACAGTTCTACCTCGAAGGCCAGATCAGCTACGCCATCCCCAAAGAGAACGGCGGCATGCACGTGTACTGCTCAACCCAGCACCCGAGCGAGATGCAGCACCTGGTAGCCCACGCGCTGAAGCTGCGCGCAAACCAGGTTCAGGTTGAGTGCCGGCGCATGGGCGGCGGCTTTGGCGGCAAGGAATCGCAGTCGGCGATCTTCGCGTGTGTGGCCGCTGTGGCCGCTGCGAAGCTCAAGCGCCCGGTCAAGCTGCGCCTCGACCGGGACGACGACTTCCTGATCACGGGCAGGCGCCACTGCTTCTGGTACGACTATGAAGTCGGCTACGACGACGAGGGCAAGGTGCTCGGCGCCGAAATCACAATGGTCTCGCGGGCTGGCCACTCGGCCGACCTGTCGGGCCCGGTGATGACGCGAGCGCTTTGCCATTTCGACAACGCCTACTGGTTGCCCGATGTGGCGATGCATGGCTACTCGGGCAAGACCAACACGCAGAGCAACACCGCGTTCCGCGGCTTCGGCGGGCCGCAAGGTGCAATTGCGATTGAAAACATTCTCGACACCATCGCCCGCAAGCTCGGGCGCGATGCATTGGCCGTGCGCCGCGTCAACTTCTACGGCCAAGAGACGAACAACGTCACGCCGTATGGCCAGGTCGTCACCGATAACATCATCCACGAGCTGACAGCCGAGCTCGAAGCCAGCAGCGACTATGCGGCGCGGCGCGCAGCAATAACAACGTTCAACGCCACGAGCCCAGTGCTCAAGCGCGGCATGGCGCTCTCACCGCTCAAGTTCGGGATCTCGTTCAACGTCAAGCACTTAAACCAGGCCGGCGCGCTGGTGCACATCTACAGCGACGGCTCGATCCTCGTGAACCACGGCGGCACCGAGATGGGCCAGGGCCTGAACACCAAGGTGGCGCAGGTGGTGGCCCACGAGCTCGGCGTGAACTTCGAGAGCGTGGGCGTGACCGCTGCCGATACTCAAAAGGTGGCCAACACGTCGGCCACCGCCGCATCGACCGGCGCCGACCTGAACGGCAAAGCAGCGCAAGACGCCGCGCGCCAGATACGCGAGCGCTTGGCAGAGTGCGTTGCCCGGCACCACGGCGGCAGGCCCGAAGACGTGTGCTTCGCCAACGGCACGGTGAGCGCCAACGGCAAAACATGGCCATTCAGCGCCGTGGTCGCACAAGCCTACCTAGACCGCGTGCAACTTTGGTCCGACGGTTTTTACGCCACTCCGGGCCTGAGCTGGGACAAAGAGAAAATGTTCGGCCGGCCGTTCTACTACTTCGCGTATGGCGCGGCAGTGAGCGAAGTGGTGGTGGACACGCTCACAGGCGAATGGAAGCTGCTGCGCACCGACATCCTCCACGACGCCGGCAAGTCCTTGAACCCGGCCATCGACATCGGCCAGATCGAAGGTGCGTTCATTCAAGGCATGGGTTGGCTCACGACCGAAGAGCTGGTGTGGCAACCAAATGACGGCACGCCAACGGCCGGCAAGCTGACGACGCATGCCCCCAGCACCTACAAGATTCCGACCGCGAACGACTGCCCGCCGGTGTTCAACGTGAAGCTCTACGGCGCAGCGAACTTCGAAGACAGCATCCACCGCAGCAAGGCGGTGGGCGAGCCACCGCTTCTTCTCGCGTTCTCGGTGTTCTTCGCGATCCGCGATGCCGTCTCGGCCGTGGCCGATCACCGGGTCGACCCGCCTCTGTCGGCGCCGGCCACGAGCGAAGCGATCCTGCGTGCGATCACCGCGGTACAGGAGGGCTGAAGCGCATGTCGGCATTGCGCGCAATCGCCGGCAGCTGGCTCGCCACGGGTCGGCTCGCGGTTGTTGTGGAAGTGCTGCAAGCACGCGGCTCGGTGCCGCGCGAATCGGGCACCCGCATGCTGGTGTCGTTGCGTGAGACGGCCGGCACCATCGGCGGCGGCCACCTGGAACTGAAGGCGACCGCACTCGCCCGCGCGATGCTCGCGCAATCGGACTCGCGCCCGCACTCCGAGCACTACCCGCTGGGGCCGGCACTGGGCCAGTGCTGCGGTGGCGCCGTGACACTGGCCTACGCAACGCTCGATGCAGCGTTGCTCGCCCGCTGGCCGGCCGATGCGCCGCGCTTTCATCTGTTGCTCTTCGGCGCCGGCCACGTGGGCCGCGCCATCGTGCGCGCGCTTTCACCACTGAACGTGGTGATCGACTGGATCGACGAGCGCGACGAAGAATTTCCGTTGAACTTTCAAGAGCATGGCGGGCCGTGGCCGGAGCACATTCGCAAAGTGTGCGTGGACGCGGTTGAGGCCGAAGTTGGCAGCGCGCCGGCCGGCGCCTGCTACCTCGTGCTCACGCACCAGCACGATATCGATCTGCGCATCAGCGAAGCGATCATGAACCGCGGCAACTTCGCCTATTTCGGCCTGATTGGCTCAAAGACCAAGCGCCAACGTTTCATCCACCGCTTCGAGCAGCGTGGCATTGCACCCGAAGTGATCGAAAGAATGACCTGCCCGATTGGCGTGCCGGGCATCGCCGGCAAAGAGCCCGAGGTGAT
Organism: Burkholderiales bacterium; assembly: GCA_038227445.1. Lineage (GTDB taxonomy): Bacteria > Pseudomonadota > Gammaproteobacteria > Burkholderiales > Burkholderiaceae_C > LMDS01. The sequence goes on from JBBRPV010000030.1 coordinate 30,940, forward strand.
CGCAGCGGCGGTGGTCGCGCAGTTGCTGCAGGTACCAATCCGCGACCCACGGCTGCCGTTTGCATTGCCCGCGGCGCGTCAGGCACGCGGCGCCGCCTTTCAGAACGGCCAATTCGAAGAAGGCTGACACCCTCGCCCACTTTGCACAACTCTGGTTGGTGGCCAGCTCGCACTTGAGCAGTGGGGCCTACGCTTGCTGAACGCGAGCGATGCGCACGATTTCTCTGGCAATCTCTTCGGGAGACAAGATGAAGTCGACGCAGCCGCTGGCAATGGCACTCTTCGGCATGTCGGGCTGGATGGCAGTGGCCAACTTCTGGGCAATGGTGATGCCGCCCACCTCCTTGATGCCGCACAGCGCTTCAGCGCCATCGCCGTCGTAGCCGGAAACGATCACGGCGATCAGCCTGCCTTTCCAGCACCGGGTAAGTGACTCCAAGAAGACGGTGATCACATCGGGCCAGCCGCGCGGCTTGGAGATCGGCGTCAGGTGGAACATTTCACCATCGACGTGCAGGTCCCGGTTAGCGGGGATGATGTACACATGGTTGGGCTCGATCACCAGATCTTCTGTGATGAGTTCTACAGGCATGCTCGAAAACCGCGGCAGCACCTGGTGAAGCTGCGTCGGCATCGTAGTGATGTGATTCACGATGACCACTGCCACGCCCATGTCGGCCGGCAGATGCTGCAGCAGGCGAATGTAGGCGTCCAGGCCCCCGGCGGAACCACCGACACAAACCACAGGAAAGTTTTTCAATCGGCCACCTGCTTCCGAGAGCGGTTTGCCGGTTGAGCTATGCCGGCCATTGGCAACAATGAGTGGGCGCATTCTGGCGTGACGAGCGAGCATGGGCGTGAGACTTTGGTGATCACAGGAGTTGATCGCTGCCGGCGATTCACAAGCTTCGCCGCGAATGTGACATTGTTCGCACGCTTGGGGGTCCGGTCTGTTCGCTATGGCACAGACACTCTGGGACAAAGGGTCGAAGCTGGCCGAAGCAAATGAATCATTTTTTTTGAACTGGCGGTCACACCCTCAGTCACAATCCCGTTTGAGATAAACGCCAGAGGCTGCAATGACCCTCAAGTTACGCAAGACCGCAGAAGAAAGAATCGAGAAGGGAATCGCACCTTCGTCGCGAGGGTTTCCCACCAACGTGCAAGCGCTCACCATGTTGCATGGTCTGGCCAACGCCCCCGAAACCGCCAGCGGCGCGCTCAAGCTCCTGCATGAGTTGCAGGTGCACCAGGTGGAATTGGACTTGCAACACGAACAGGCCGAACAAGACCGCCAACAGCTCGCCGACGACTTGGCCGATTGGACTGCGATGTTCGAATTGGCGCCCTTCGCTTACCTAAAGCTCAACCCCGACGGCGTGGTGATTACCGCCAATCGCATCGCCTCAGAATGGCTCGCACCCCAGACGATTGAAAAGAAAGACTATGCAGGTTGCAGCATCGAGGAGTTGCTGGCGCCTGAATGTCGCGCGGCGGTGCGAGACATGCTCGCTGCTCTGCGCCAAGGCTGGGGCCGGCAAACCTGCGCAGTGCAGTCCAAGGCGGGTGGCGCCGTCGCGCACGCCGTGGCGACTGCAATGCCCAGTGGCGAGCAGGTGTTGATCGCCTTCGCGCCCGAAGGGCCTGGGCCAAGGTCTGGACCCGCAGGGCACTGACGCCCCTGGCAAACAGGAACCTGGCCTTCCCGCAAGGGCTGAGAGTTTTTTGGACGAGCCCGAGCGGCACGGCAAAGGGCACCCGATTCGGCCACGCCGCGAAGCAACAGCTCGCGCCGTGGCAAGCGTTAGAACCGCCGAGCGTGCGGCTTGTGGGGTGACAAGCCCATAAACGAAACTCCCTCCGGCTCAGCCTCGCAAGCAGGAAGCCGCCAGAGTGCACACTCTGGCATGACATTCGCTCCAGCATCCCTTGAAAAGCTCCAGCCCGCCGCCGCCCCGAGCGCCGTGGGTGTCGTTGGAATTGGCGCTTCCGCTGGCGGCCTGGACGCGCTTGAGGAGTTCTTTACCCGCGTGCCGGCGAAATCCGGCCTGGCCTACATCGTGGTTCAGCACCTCGACCCGACGAAAAAAACAATGCTGACCGAGTTGCTGCAACGGGTAACTGTGCTGCGAGTCTGCGAGGCCAGCGAACAAATGCGGGTTGAGGCCAACCATGTCTATGTAATTCCGCCAAACACCGAACTTAGCCTGGCCCGAGGCGTGCTGCATTTGATGCCGCCCAATGAACCCCGCGGCATGCGGCTGCCGATCAACGTGCTGTTCTCGTCGATGGCACGGGACCAAGGGGCATCGGCCGTCGGTGTCGTGCTCTCGGGCATGGGCACCGACGGTACGCAGGGGATGCAGGCCCTGAAAGCTGTGGGCGGCCTGACCGTCGTACAGGAGCCTTCGTCGGCACAGTTCGACTCGATGCCGCGCAGCGCCATCGCCGCAGGCTGTGCCGACATCGTGGCGCTTGCAGCAGACATGCCCGAGCGCATCCTGGCTTGCCTTGCGCGGGAAGGCCATGCGAAGTTGCCCACGGCCAATGCGGGGCCCGACCCCACACCGACCCAAGAGCCGATCAACCCGCCGGCCAACACCATCGAAGGTATCTTCAGCCTGTTGCGACAAAAAACGCGGCACGACTTCTCGCTCTACAAACCCAGCACACTCAACCGCCGCATTGAACGCCGCATGGCGATCCACGGCATGGCCTCGGTGGGCGAATATGTGCCCTTCCTGCGCCAGAACCCTCAAGAGATCGACCTGCTGTTCAAGGAACTGCTGATCGGCGTGACGAGCTTCTTCCGCGATCCCAGCGTCTGGCAGTACATGCTCGACACCGCCCTGCCAGCCATGCTGGCGCGTCGGGGGAGCCAGACGAAATTCCGCGCCTGGGTGGCCGGTTGCTCAACCGGCGAAGAGGCCTACACCTTGGCTATCTTGTTCAGTGAGGCCATGCTGCGCCAGCCCGAGCACCAGAGTTGCAGCCTGCAAATATTTGCCTCGGATCTGAGCCCCGACGCCATCGCCACGGCCCGCGCGGGCCGCTACCCAGGCACCATCCGCGCCAGCATGCAAGCCGAGTACTTGGCGCGCTACTTCACTGATCAAGAGGGCGGGCTGGTCGTGAGCAAGGCCATACGAGACATGGTGCTCTTTGCCCAGCATGACGTCGTGCTCGACCCGCCTTTTACCCGGCTCGACCTCCTGAGTTGCCGCAACCTGCTGATCTACTTCGACGCCACCTTGCAGCGCCGGTTGCTGCCGCTCTATCACTACAGCCTTCGCACGGGCGGCCTGCTGCTGCTGGGCAGCTCGGAGACGGTCGGCTCGTTCAGCAAACTGTTCGAGCCGGTCGACTCGAAGCTGCGCTTGTACCTGCGCCGCCAAACCCTGCCCGCGGCAGGCCCGGTGTTCCTGATGAAGTCGTTCCCGCCGCTCTTGAAACTGTCAAAGGAAGCACCCATGCCTTCTTCACCGAACGCAGCACAAAACAGCGATTCGTTGCAAGCCGCCGCCGACCACGTTCTTTTGCAAGTGCATGCGCCGCCGGCGGTCGTGGTCAACGCCGCGGGCGACATCGTCTACATCAGCGGCCGCACCGGCAAGTACCTGGAGCCCGCGGCAGGCAAGGCCAACTGGAACTTCCACGCCATGATTCGCGAGACCATGCGAGAACCGTTGGCCAATGCGCTGAGGCAGGCAGTGACGAAGGCTGAATTGTTGCAGGTCAGCGGCCTTCAGGTCGCGGCGGCAGGTGGCGTGCACGGCGTGGACGTGACCCTGCAGCCGCTGCACGAGCCAGCGGCCCTGAAGGGCGCCGTGATGATCGTCTTCCGAGACGTGGCGGCGCCCCGGCGCCGCGGCCGGCGAACGGCGGCCACCGCGGCGCAGGCCATGCATTCTGCCGAGGTGCAGCAGTACCGCGACGAATTTCAGCGCTTGCGCGAAGAAAATCGCGCCTCCAGAGAAGAGCTGCAGTCGGCCAACGAGGAGTTGCAGAGCACCAACGAAGAGCTGCAGTCGGCCATCGAGGAACTGACCACCTCAAAGGAAGAGATGCAGTCGATGAACGAAGAGCTGCAGACGGTGAACGCCGAGATGCAGTCCAAGCTCGACGACCTGGCGCTGGCCCAGAGCGACATGAAGAGTTTGCTCAACAGCACCGAGATTGCAATGCTCTTCCTGGACCAAAACCTCAACGTTCGGCGCTTCACTGATCGTGCCGCCAAGATCATCAATCTGCGCGACAGCGACATCGGCCGACCACTCAGCGACCTGACCACGAGCCTGCAGTACCCGGCGCTGAGTGACGATGCGCACGAGACGCTGCGCACGCTCGTGTTCTCGGAAAAACAGATTCAGAGCAGCGATCAGCGCCGGTTTTCGGTCCGCATCATGCCGTACCGCCGGCTCGACAACGTGATCGACGGCGCGGTGATCACCTTCGCCGACATCACCGAAATGAAGCCGGGTGAAGCAACGCTGCGCAAGGGCGCAGACGCCTGAAATGGGCGAAGGCCGCCCGCCGCATGGGAAGCCGCCTAAGCGGCTCGGCGCCCTGTCAGCAAGCGGTCGTACTCACTCCTGACGACGGCGTAGCACTCGCAGGTGCGCGCCTCCAGAGCCGGTCGATCAAGCACCTTGATGTGGCCTCTGGCATAACGAATCACGCCTGCATGCTGGAGCCGCGTGGCAGCCTCGGTCACCCCTTCCCGACGCACGCCCAGATTGGAGGCAATCAGTTCTTGTGTCATGACGAGATCGGATCCATTGAGCCGGTCCAGGCACAACAGCAGCCAGCGGCACAGTTGTTGATCCAGCGAGTGCTGCCGGTTGCACACGGCCGTCTGCGCCATCTGCGTGATGAGAGCCTGCGTGTAGCGGAGCATGAGGTGTAGTGCCGCACCACCGGGGTCGAACTCTTCGCGCATCAGCGCGGCATCCAGGCGAACACCTTGGCCAGCGCACTGCACTTCAGCCCGGCTCGTTGTGGACCCCCCGCCCATGAAGACCGAGACGCCTACCAGACCTTCCCTGCCCACGACGGCGATCTCGTTGGTCGAGCCGTTTTCGGCGACGAACATCAGGGACACGATGGCGGTGGTCGGGAAAAACACGTGCCGAGGCTCTATGCCCTGCGCGTACAGCACCTGACCCATTGGCATATCCACCCATTCAAGCTGCGGCTGCCAGCGCTGCAGCACATCCGGAGGGAGCGCCGCGAGCAGTTCATTCTGTTTCCAATCCCGGAGGATATTCATGCGTTACCTCCGGATTTGGTGGCCAGGGAGAAGCCGTTGACTGTAGTCCAGATTGGCGGCAACGCGTTTCGGCTCTGCGCGAAGTGTGGAGTGTGGGTGCGTCAGCCCGCACAGCAGACCGAGCCTGAACTCAAGACCCACCGACCGCGCCCGTGGCCGAAGCGGCCAGCACCGCGGCCGGAAAGTGCCCTCCTACAACTGCTCTATAGGCACAAACGGCGTCAGCAGCCACGACTTGAACCGCAGCCAGGGCGTGGAGTCGGGCTCTTCGGTCAGGATCATTTCTTTGTTGTCGTCCGTGCTCAGCCACTCCAGGCCAGAGCCGTTGGCTTTCAGGCGCACGCGGTACGAGCTCTGGAAGCGGTCGATATCGATCACGCGCAACAGCTCGCGCGCGAGTTGCGGGCTGTCGATCATGGCGCCAAGTTCAGTGTTGATCGTGGCCGAGCGCGGGTCGAGGTTCATCGAGCCAACGAACAGGCGCTTCTTGTCTATGACCACGAGCTTGGCGTGCAGCCGGCCGAGTGCCGAGCCGAACAGGAACGGCCGCTTGTTGCCTTTGATTCGCGACGAGCTGAGCTCATACAGATCAACACCCATGCGAAGCAACTCTTCGCGGTGCGCCGCATAACCGATGTGCACGATCGGCTCGTCGGTCGAGGCGAGGGAGTTGGTCATGACCGTGACCTTGACGCCCCTTGAGCGCAGCTCACGAAACATCTCCATGCTGAGCTGACCGGGCACGAAATAAGGGGACGACGCCACCACCTCTGTATTCGCGCCACGAATCGCTTCGAACACGTTGTAGGTGACGCTGGTTTCTTGCAGCTCACCGCCGACCGAGCCGTCGAAGGGCTTGTCGGGGTGGTCAGCGAAGACGAAGGCCTCACCCCAGATCAGCCCGAGGCGGCCGATATCGAGGTCGTCGGCGATGGGCCCATAGCCCAGGATGTCGTTGGGCGGCAGTTCATTTGGCAGTGGCGTTTTTACAGCACCGGTCCAGTCCTCGAACAGCTCCAGCAGCTGCTGCTTGGTGCGGTCGGTCTTGGCCACCGCTTCGAGTGGGTAGACCGGATCGCTGTTCCAGTAACGATCAAAAAGGTACTGCAAGGGCGGCACGATCCAGCCGGCAGTGAAGGCATCGACATCGACGAAATTCTCTGAGGCACTGCGCAAGTAGTACTCGTTGGCCACATTGCGACCGCCGATCACGGCCATTGCACCGTCGGCGATGAAGAGCTTGTTGTGCATGCGGTGGTTCACACGCGACCATTCATCGAGCGACGCGAGAAAACGCCCGCCCTGCCCCCGGTCGCGCGCCCGGGCAAAGGGATTGAACAAACGCACCTGCACGTTCGGGTGGGCCGCGAAAGCGAGCCAGAGCGGGTCTTTCCCGCCCGTGTAGAGGTCGTCGATCAGCACGCGCACGCGCACCCCGCGCAGCGCTGCGTCGCGCAATGCGCGCAGCAGCCAGCGCCCGGTTTCATCGTCCTCGAAGTGGTAGTACTGAACATCGAGCGAGACTTCTGCGCGCCGCGCCAATTGCACCCGCGTGTCGAGCGAGAACAGGCCAAGTGGCATCAACCGAAAGCCGGACAACTCGGGCGACGGTGCCGAGGCCATGGCGATGCGGCCTAGCGTGGTGCTCGTGCTGAGCGCAATCGCCTCGCTTGCAATGGCTTCGCGATCAACCTTGGGCAGGCTGCTGCACGCACCCAGACCCAGCAATATCGCCAGGGACAGGCACACAGCAGCGAAGCGGCGCGGATTCAGATCAAACATGCATTCCCTCTCTGGCGAGCGTTTTGCCCATGGCCGGGGGCGACACCGATGCGCCACCTCGTTGGTCGGCGCCACCCTTGATCCTTACAACAAACTTCGGCACCAATCGGGCTTGAGCGCGCGCGGACGACCCGCGGAAAAGCGCTGGAAGCGCGAGCAGCGGCCCTGACGCGCAGCGCGGCTGGGCGGGTGTGGTCGAGCGGGTCGCTCATCTTCGGCTCCTTGCGCACCAGGTGGCAGTAGCAGTTCATTCTGCATGAGTGTTGTGTCTAGACTCGTGAAATGAACGACGACCCGCGCCAGCATAGCCCCGCCGCCGAGCGCAACCGCAGCGCGATCTTGGCAGAGCTTCAGCGGCTGCTGCCCGAGTGCGGCGTGGCGCTTGAGATCGCCAGCGGCACCGGGCAGCACGCAGCGTATTTCTCCGCCGGCCTGCCGGGGTGGCAATGGTTACCCAGCGACCCCGAGCCAGACGCGCTCGCGTCGATCAAGGCGTGGTGCGAAGGCAGCACCAACGTGCTGGCACCGATCAAGCTCAACGTGATGAGCCCGACGTGGCCAGGTGCCGCAGAATCAGCCGACGCGGTGTTCTGCGCCAACATGTTGCACATCGCGCCGTGGGTGGCCTGTGCCGCGCTGATGCGGGGTGCGGCACGGCACCTCGCGCCGAACGGCCGGTTGCTGCTGTACGGACCGTACCTTGTGGACGGCGAGCCGGTGACCCCAAGCAACACCGCGTTTGATGCCGAGCTGCGCGAGCGCAACCCGGCCTGGGGTTTGCGCCGACTTGCAGACGTGCTGGCGCAGGCCAAAGTGGTGGGCCTGCACTTGCGAGAGCGGGTCGAGATGCCGTCAAACAATTTGCTGCTGGTGCTGGAGCGAGCCGTTTAAGCCGCAGCCTGCAAATGCTCGCGATGCCACAGGGGATAGCGTTGGCTTGCGCCCGCACACACGAGCCAATGCGCCGGCTTTCTTGAACTCAACACAGCAAGAACCACAACTAGCCGAGAGCGGCGGGATTGAGGCGCCACAACGAAAGCGTGAGCGCTGAAGCGAAGCTTACCCAAGCGAGGTAGGGCAACAACATGAGTGCAGCAAGGCGCTCCAGACGCCAGAACGCCGAGACTGTGGCCCCAATGAGCAGCCACAAGACCATGATCTCGACGAACGCCGCTGCGCCGAGATGCCAGACGAAGAACAACCAGGTCCAAAGCGCATTGGCTAGAAGTTGGGCGCCAAAGAGCAAAAGCGCGGTCGAAGCCAGCTTGAAGCCGTGCTTGCGCCAGACCAGCCATGCCGCCACCCCGATAAGAACGTAAAGCACCGACCAGACCGGACCAAAGAGCCATGCTGGCGGAGCCCAGGTTGGCTGTGAAAGTTGGCCGTAGAAGACACCAGCGCTGGCCGAAGCAATGGCACCAATGCCGCCAGCGACAAAGCTCGCCGAAAGCCAGCCCAGCAGCCCCAACACTTGTGTTTTGATCGCGCGGTTCGTCATAAAACAATTCTCCAGAATCTATCGTCTTAAAATTTTCGTGGCCAAGCGGGAGCGCCTGATTTGCCCACAGGCTCTCAGACGATCAGCACCGCTCGAAAGTCGTTGACGTTGGTGAAGGTCGGCCCTGGCACCACAAGGTCGCCAATCGGCTTAAAAAAATTGTAGGCGTCGTTGCCGTCGAGAAAATCTTGCGCTTTCAGACCCTGCGCTTGAGCACGCGCCAGAGTGTCGGGCGTGACGATCGCGCCAGCGTTGTCTTCCACGCCGTCGATGCCATCAGTGTCCGCAGCGAACACGTGCACACCGTGCTGGCCTTGCAGCGCGATCGCGCAGCCCAGCAAAAACTCGGTGGCGCGGCCACCCCGGCCACCCTTGCTTTTCACAGTCACCGTGGTTTCGCCACCCGACAGAATCACGCAAGGCTTGCTGAACGGCGTGCCGTGGCGCGCCACATGGCGCGCGAGCGCGGCATGCACCTTGCCAACTTCGCGAGACTCGCCTTCCATCTCGTCGCTGAGCACATGCACGCCAATGCCGGCCTGGCGCGCCAACATGGCAGCCGCCTCCAGCGACTGCAACGGCGTGGCGATCATGTGGACCTGGTGGCCTGCGAAGCGCGCGTCGCCGGGCTTGGGGGTTTCGAAAACGCCGCTCTCAAGCCCGGCGCGCGCCGCGCCGGGCACATCGACGCCATAGCGCGCGAGGATGCGCAGCGCGTCGGCGCAGGTGGTGCTGTCAGGCACGGTGGGTCCACTGCCAATGACTTCGGGCGCGTCGCCGGGAACATCGCTGATCAACAGCGTGACCACTTGCGCCGGTGCGCACATGGCTGCGAGCCGACCGCCCTTGATCGCCGACAGGTGCTTGCGAACGCAGTTGATTTCATCGATGGCAGCGCCGCTCTTCAGCATTGCCTTGTTGATGGCCTGCTTCTCTTCGAGCGACACACCGTCGGCTGGCATCGCGAGCAACGACGAAGCCCCACCCGAGATGAGACACAGCACGAGATCATTTTCGGTCAAGCCATGGGTCAGTTCAGCGATGCGCTTGGCAGCGCGGCGACCCGCTACGTCGGGCACCGGGTGCGCCGCTTCGACCACTTCGATGCGGCCGGCGCCCCGCTGTTGCAAGGCCTTGTAGGCCGGCGGCACGTGGCCATAGCGCGCCACGACGAGGCCCGATATCGGCGCCCCTTGCGGCCACAACGTATCGACCGCTTCGGCCATCGAGCCAGCGGCCTTGCCGGCGCCGAGGACCAGTGTGCGACCCGTCGGCGGCGCGGGCAGAAAGGCCCCGGTCTTGCGGCCCGGCAGGGCTTCATCCACGGCCGCGCCGTAAAGCGCGTTCAGGAAACCATGCGGGTCGGTGCGAGGGCAAGGAAGCGTCTTCAAAGGGAATTCTCCAGGGCCGGCGAGCCACATTCATCGCCTCTCAGGCGCCGGGCACGACCTGATGGTTTGCCATCAGCTCCAGCGCAGTCACCAGCGCGGAGTGATCGGGATTCTGCATCCCGTTGGCCGCACACACCTGCATCAGCTGCGCCGCGCCGGCGGTCTGCGGCAACGCCACGCCAAGCGCGCGCTCCGCTGAGAGCGAGGTTCAGATCGTTCTGATGCAGGCCGATGCGAAACCCCGGCGCGAAGGTGCGCTTGACCATGCGTTCGCCGTGCACTTCGAGAATGCGCGACGCCGCAAAGCCGCCCATCAGCGCTGCGCGCACTCGCGCGGGGTCTGCGCAGGCCTTGGACGCGAACAGCAACGCTTCGCCAACCGCCGCAATGTTGAGCGCCACGATGATTTGGTTCACCTCCTTGCAGGTCTGGCCATCGCCGTTGCCGCCGACCAGCGTGATGTTCTTGCCCATCAACTCGAACAGTGGCTTCAGGCGAGCAAAGGCTGCTTCGGCGCCGCCCGCCATGATGGTCAGCGACGCGGCCTTGGCACCCACATCGCCGCCCGAGACCGGCGCGTCGAGGTAGTCGCAGCCGAGTGCGTTGATCTTCTTTGCGAATTCCTTGGTCTCAATCGGAGACATCGAACTCAAGTCGACCACGGTCTTGCGTGCCGACAAGCCCGCGGCCACTCCGAGTTCGCCGAACAACGCCGCTTCGACATCGGGTGTGTCGGGCACCATCGTGAAGACGATGTCGGCGAATTGCGCCACCTCCTTGGCACTCGCGCAGCGCTTGGCGTTGGTGGCCGCGATCTCAGCGTTCAGCGGGCCGCGCGCGTACACGAACAGCGGGTGCCCGGCCTTGATCAAATGGCCCGCCATCGGCGCACCCATGGTGCCGAGGCCGATGAAGCCGAGCTTGAGTGAGGTGGTCATGTCAGTCCCTTCGGTTGGGGTGTGCATGGAGCGAGCCGGGGCTGCTGACGGGTTCTTAGGCTTTGCGCGCTCGGGCGAGCCACCCGAGGCCCGCTTCGGTGCTGCCGGCCGGTTTGTATTCGCAGCCGATGGCACCGGTGTAGCCAATGCGGTCGAGGTGCGCGAACAGGTAGGGGTAGTTGATCTCTCCGGTGCCCGGCTCGTTGCGGCCGGGGTTGTCTGCGACTTGAATGTGGGCGATGCGCGAGAGGTTCTTGCTTATCGTCGCCGCGAGTTCGCCTTCCATTCGCTGCATGTGATAGATGTCGTATTGCAGGTAGAGGTTGTCGGTGCTTGCGTCTTGCTCGACCTCGTCAATGATCGCCAGCGCTTGCGCCGTGCGGGTGATGAAGTAGCTCGGAATGTCGAAGTGGTTGATGGGCTCGATCAGCAGCTTCAGGCCGGCCCTCTTGGCTTCACCGGCGGCGTAGCGAAGGTTGGCGACCAAGGTTTCACGCAGCAGCGCCTCGGGCACGCCCGCCGGCGCCTTGCCGGCCATGCAGTGCAGGTTGGGTGAACCCAGGCCGCTGGCATAGGAGACACCGAGCGCTACGCCGTCGCGAAACTCGTCAACGCGCTTCGGGTTGCACGCCATGCCGCGGTCGCCGGCGTCCCAATCGCCGGCGGGCAGGTTGTGCAGCACGACCTTGAGCTTGTGAGCCACAAGCACAGCCTTCAGCTCCGCGATGCTGTGGGCGTAGGGAAAGAGGAACTCGACCTCGCTGAAACCAGCCAGCGCGGCGCGCTCGAAACGGTCGAGAAACGGCACTTCGGTAAAAAGCATCGAAAGATTGGCGGCAAAACGCGGCATCGTGGGCTCCGAAAGTTCAGTCCAGCATAGCAACGGAGGTGGGCGCGTCAGCCTGGCCGCCCGCCGGTTCTTCAATCTCGACGATTGCGTCGATCTCGGTGCCCATGAAAATGTTGGTCACACGCTCGAGCATGACCTCGATCACGACCGGAACGCTGAATTCGCTCATCCAGCTTGGCGCCTATTTAATCGCGGGCGCGATTTCCTCTTGTTTGCAAACCCGCACGAACTTGCAGCCCAGGCCGGTGACGACCGCCTCGTGGTCGACGCCGTACGCTGCCATATGCGGCCCGTTGATGTTGTCGAAAGGCCGTCTTTAGAGTTTCAGTCTGTTCTCTGTCTCGGCATCGCCTTCGCTCGCACGTCTGGCAACGATCCAAACTCAAGAACGCTTGGGAATCTTGGCAATGAGAAAACGAAAACCGTTGACTGCTTCGGAAGTCCCTGTAAAGGGTTAGGTTTCACTTTTTGCCCGAGCCACTGGCGCCTTTGCCAGGCGTTCAGCCATTCGTGTTTGCCAGCCTGGGCCAGTGGCTCGCCAGCGCGCAACGACCTCGGCGGGAAGACGCAAGCTAATGAGTTGACGCGGGTTGGCTGAGCGCGGGCGGCCTCCCTTCTTGACGACTGCGCGAGCTAGCATTTCGTCGGTGAGTTCCGGAAGTTCCTTGTACTCGGAAGGCTTGATAACGTGCGCGTCAACGCGCGCCAAGTTAGAGCCCAAAGTACGCTGCGAGACGGGTTTGTTCACGGTCGTTGGCCTTTCTCATGCTGAAGACGTGGCGTACCGGGCCACGCGGGGTGTAGCCGATGACTACCAGCCTGCCCACGAGCAAGCCAAAGCAGAGCAAGCGGCGTTCACCGTAGTCTTTACGTGTGTCTTCGACCTCGACCGTCATGCCCTCAAAGACAGCGAGCGCGTCTTCAAAGTCCAAGCCTCGTTCGGCAAGTGTTCGTCCGCGTTTGACTGAATCGTAGGTGATTCGCACCCGGTTATTGTATCTACACAAACAAGCGGGCGCAAGCGAAGCGAGTTTCGAGCTTTGGCTCACGCCGACAGCGTGCGCTGCCAAGACGGCTAACGTTTGACATGAGCGGCGCGCGGAGGCGGCGCGGGCTTGGCCCAGAATGAAATGAAGGCCAAGCCTGCGCTGCCGGAGCGAGTCCGCTCGATGGGAGGGTTGGGCGTCTTTTCGCAGAAGCGCGGCAATTGTCTTGGTTGTACAATAACGCGTACTTACTGGAGAACTTGTTGTGGATGCTATTACATACTCTTCTGCCCGCGCAAACTTGGCTCGAACGATGGACCGTGTGTGCGACGACCACGAGGCTTTGATCATTACGCGCAATGGCGAGCAGGCCGTTGTGATGCTCTCGCTCGAAGACTTTCAAGCGCTCGAAGAGACTGCGTACTTGTTGCGTAACCCTTCAAATGCGAAACGCCTGCTCTCAGCTGCGGCACAGTTGACTGCAGGGAAGGGCGTAGAAAGAAAGCTGGCGAAGTGAAGCTGATCTTTGCTGACGAAGCCTGGGAAGACTACTTGTACTGGCAAAAGCAAGACAAGAAGATGGTTGAACGGATCAACAAGCTGATTGGTGAAATAAAGCGAGACCCGTTTGCGGGGGTTGGGAAACCTGAGCCGCTCAAGCACGCACTGTCAGGATTTTGGTCGCGGCGTATCAATGACGAGCACCGCATGGTCTACAAGATCGAGGGTGGCGCGCTGCTTCTTGCTCAGCTCCGATATCACTACTGAGACGCCTAACGTTTGACATGAGCGGCCCGCGCCGCCGGAGCGAGTCCGCTCGATGGGAATGTGAAGGTTATCTCAGAAGGCGCGACTCTGGTAGGGGTCGGCCGCGATCTGCGAGGCCGCGTCGCGCCCGACGATGCGCTTCATCCCGGTCAAGTCGATTGAGCAGCAGAGCATGCTGTGCGTGCACCGGCTGCGCGAGGGAATCAAGCAAGACCGCACCGCCTGCATCAACCGCATCCGGGGCTTGCTGGCCGAGTTCGGGCTGGTGTTCCCCCAAGGTGCCCGTGAATTGCAGGGCGTTCTCAGCGACG
>JBBRPV010000031.1:0-43589 GCA_038227445.1 Burkholderiales bacterium
CTGTGGCGCCAATGCAAGCAGCCCTACACCCGGGCCAAGACGCTGATGAAGCGAGGACTGACCGAAGAACGCGCGTGGCGCTCGGCAACCAACGGGCGCGGCGCCTGGTGGAACGCCGGTGCCAGCCACATGAACCACGCGTTCACGAAGTCGTTCTTCGACCACATGGGGCTGGTGTCGCTGGTGGATACCCACCGGCGCTTCCAGAGTCAATCATGAACCGCCGTATGCGGAACCGCACGTACGGTGGTGTGTGGGAGGACGGCGGGGGTGACCCCGCCTCCTACCCGATCTGAATCGAATTGCCCAACCGGGGCAACGCAGTCCAGGCGGTGTCAGATCAACGGCGAGTAAGTGCCAGCGGGGCTACTCGTTCGAATTGTTTGCTTGCAAAGCTATTCCAAACTGGTGGAGGGCCAGGTGAAAAACGATTTGCCGCGACCGCCACTTACCGCGCGTCCCGCAACTTCAAAGGCGTATTTTTTAGGCGCCATCGAACCCTGAAGACGCGCGACGTTGTCAGCATCGGGGCATTCCCCTTTGACGCATGGCTCGCGTTTTGCTCTGATCGCTGGGTTGATGGGACAAAGCGTGCTGTCCGATCCTCGCACCCGACCGAGAGCCGTGAATCGGCCGGGCCAACCCTGTTGCAGAAACCCGATGCTTGTTTTCGTCATTCGTCGCCTTGTTCAAGCCATGATCGTGATGCTCACGGTCGCGTTCATCGCGTTCATGCTGTTCCAGTATGTCGGCGACCCGGTGTCGAACATCCTCGGCCAGGACGCCACACCCGAGCAGCGCGCGCAGCTGAGGGTTGATCTGGGCCTGGACAAGGCTTTTCCCGTCCAGTTCCTGCTCTTCGTCGGCAAGGCGAGCCGAGGTGAGTTCGGGCTTAGCCTGCGGCAAGGCCGCAAGGTGTCGTCGCTGATCGCAGAACGTTTGCCGGCAACGCTTGAGCTTTCCCTCGCCGCGGCGTTCATCGCACTGGTTTGCGGCATTCCGATGGGAGTCTATGCAGCACTGAACCGCGGCACCTTTCTTTCGCAGATCCTGATGACAGTGTCGCTCTTAGGTGTCTCGCTCCCGGTATTCCTGATCGGAATTCTGTTGATCCTTGTTTTTGCTGTCACGCTGAAGTGGTTGCCCAGTTTTGGGCGTGGTGATTTGGTTGTTCTCGGCAACTGGACAACTGGTTTTCTCACGCTCGACGGCTGGAGACACCTTGTGTTGCCTGCGATAACGCTCGCGGTTTTCCAGCTCACGCTGATCATGCGGCTTGTGCGCTCAGAAATGCTCGAGGTGCTTCGCGCCGACTACATCAAGTTCGCCCGGGCCCGCGGCTTGCCCAATCGCGTTGTTTATTTTGGGCACGCTTTGCGCAACGCGCTGGTGCCGGTGATCACCATCGTTGGCCTGCAACTGGGTTCACTGATCGCCTTTGCAATCATCACAGAGACAGTATTCCAGTGGCCGGGCATGGGCCTGCTCTTCATTCAGGCGGTCACCTTTGCCGACATCCCTGTGATGGCTGCCTATTTGTGTCTGATCGCGCTGATCTTTGTCGTGATCAACCTGGCGGTCGATCTTTTGTACTTTGCTGTCGACCCGCGCTTGCGGCTCGAAACGACAGCGGCGGCCTCCTGACAGCTGCTGAGTCTTCCTTCCGAACCTTTGCCGGAGTAGCCCATGAAATTGAGCCGGATTCTGCTGAGCCTGGCATTGGCTTTGACGCTGGCCTGCGGCTTGGCGCGAGCCGTGACGCTGCGGGTCTCGAACCAGGGGGACGCTTCGTCCATGGATCCGCACTCGCTCAACGAGACCCTTCAGCTCAGCTTTACCGGGAATGTTTACGAGCCACTGATCGAGCGAGACAAAACGATGGCGCTCGCCCCATTGTTAGCCACAAAGTGGACGCAGACCAGCCCAAGGGTGTGGCGCTTCGAACTGCGCCAGGGCGTGCTCTTTCACGACGGGACGCCGTTCACGGCCGACGACGTGGTGTTCACCTTCAAGCGCGCAGCCGGTGAAGGCTCTGACATGAAGGGCTACACCAACCCGATCAAAGTGGTGCGCAAGGTCAGCGACTTCATCGTTGATATTGAGACCACATTTCCGTTCCCGATCCTGCCCGATACGCTGACCACGCTCGGCATGATGAGCAAAAAATGGTGCGAAGACAACAAAGCCGCGCAGCCAGTTGATCGCCGCAAGGGCATCGAGAACACCGCGAGCTTCAAGGCCAACGGCACGGGGCCGTTCCGCCTGAAAGAGCGCCAGCCTTCGGTGCGGACCGTGATGGTGCGCAACTTCAGCTACCGCAGCAAGATCGAAAGTAATGTCGACGAGATCGTCTTCACGCCAATCAGCAACGACGCAACACGTGTGGCCGCCTTGCTCTCGGGCGAGACCGATGTGATGGAGCCAGTGCCGCTGCAAGACGTGGAGCGCATCAAGAGTGCCGGCAACTTCACTGTGTTGCAAGGCCCCGAGCTGCGCACCATCTTCTTGGGCATGGACCAAAAGCGCGACGAGCTGCTGTTCAGCGACGTAAAGGGAAAGAACCCCTTCAAAGACGTGCGCGTTCGCCGTGCCCTCTACCAGGCCATCGACATCGAAACCATTAAGAGCCGCGTGATGCGAGGCGCCTCGATGCCGGCGGCGTTGATGGTCGGTTCGGCGGTGCGCGGATTCCAGGCCGACATGAACAAGCGCCTCCCCTACGACGTGGACGCGGCGAAGAAGCTGCTGACTGACGCTGGTTACCCCAATGGGTTCGAAGTCACCATGAACTGCCCGAACGACCGCTACGTCAACGACTCCGCGATTTGTCAGGCGGTGGCCGCCAACCTCGCGCGCATCGGCGTCAAAATCAACCTACAAGCCGAGAGCAAGATCAGTTATTTCCCGAAGATACTGCGTCGTGAAACAAGCCTCTACCTGCTCGGCTGGACGCCGAGCACGGTTGATGCGCACGATGTGCTCACTGCCATCATGTCCACGCCAACCGATAAGGGCCAGGGCCAGTTCAACCTCGGTGCCTACAGTAACCCCAAGGTCGACGAACTGACCGCGAGGGTCCAGTCGGAGACCGACGATAAGAGGCGCAACGCGATGATCCGCGAGGCTTTCAAAATCCACCAGGACGACGTCGGCCACATTCCGCTGCACCAACAAGCGCTAGCCTGGGCCTACAACAAGAAGGTGAGCCTGGTTCAGTTGCCGAGTAACTCCATGAATTTCAAGTGGATCACGCTGAAGTCCAAATGAGGCGTTCGATATGGTTCTCAGCACGCCTGCGATTTGTCCGGTGAGCCGACGATGAGCATGTCCGCAATGCCGATTGCGCGCCGCGCCTTGGCCCGGTTCTTCGACGGTGATGTCTGGCATTCGTTTCGCAGCGCGCCGATGGCGATGGGCTCGGCAGTGGTTGTGCTGGTGTGCACGTTCTGCGCACTCTTTGCCGGCTTCGTGGCGCCGCACAACCCGTTCGATCTGGCCACGCTTGAACTGAGCGACTCGATGCTGCCACCGGCATGGATGACCGGGGGCGACGCCAAGTACCTGCTCGGCACCGACGAGCAAGGCCGCGACGTGTTTTCGGCGCTGATGTACGGCGCGCGCATCTCGCTGCTGATCGGTGGAGCTTCGGTGGTCGTCTCGGTGCTGATCGGCGTTTCGCTCGGTTTGCTGGCGGGTTACGTCGGCGGGCGCACGGATGCTTTCATCATGCGGGTATGCGACGTGATGCTGTCTTTCCCGTCGATCCTGATTGCCCTGCTGATCGCCGGCGTCGGTCGGGCGCTGTTCCCGCAGGCCCACGACTCGCTTGCGTTCAGCGTGCTGATTCTCGCGATCGCGCTGCCCGGTTGGGTGCAGTACGCGCGCACGGTGCGCGGCTCGACGATGGTCGAACGCAACAAGGAATACGTGCAGGCGGCGCGTGTCGTGGGAGTGTCGTCGCTGCGCATCATGCGCAGGCACGTTTTGCCCAACGTGCTTGGGCCGGTGTTGGTACTGGCCACCATTCACGTGGCGACTGCGATTCAGACGGAAGCGACCCTGTCATTCTTGGGCGTCGGAGTTTCGCCGACTTCGCCCTCGTTGGGCACCTTCATCAACGAAGGCAACAAACAGCTTTTCAGCGGTGCCTGGTGGCTGGTGATTTTTCCTGGCTCGATGCTGTTGCTGATCGCGCTCAGCATGAATTTGTTCGGAGACTGGCTGCGTGATGCGCTGAACCCGCGTCTGCGCTGAATCGAATGCCTTCCCCACTGCTCGAAGTCAAGAATCTGCGCGTCGAGTTCCCGACTCGGCGCGGCACGCTCGTTGCGCTCGACGACATTTCCTTCGACATCGCGCCGGGTGAAATCCTAGGTATCGTGGGCGAGTCGGGTGCGGGCAAGTCGCTGACCGGATCGGCCATCATCGGCCTGCTCGATCCGCCGGGGCGTGTGGCGTCTGGCGAGATTCGCTTCGACGGCCGGCGCATCGACAACTTACCTTACGAAGAAATGCGCAAGGTGCGAGGCCGCCAGATCGGCGCGATCTTCCAGGATCCGCTTACTTCGCTGAACCCGCTGTACACGATCAGCCGGCAACTGGTCGAGACGATCCAGACGCACCTGACGGTCAATGCAGCAGAGGCGCGCAAGCGCGCCGTTCGCTTGCTGCAGGAAACCGGCATCACGGCGGCTGAAGCCCGCATCGACCAGTACCCGCACCAATTTTCCGGCGGTATGCGCCAGCGAGTCGTGATTGCGCTGGCGCTTGCCGCCGAGCCCAAGCTGATCGTTGCCGACGAGCCGACCACGGCGCTTGACGTGTCGATCCAGGCGCAGATTATTTCGCTGCTCAAGCGTTTATGCAAAGACCACGGTGCGGCCGTCATGCTCATCACGCACGACATGGGCGTGATCTCCGAGACCTGTGACCGCGTGGCGGTGATGTATGCCGGCCGCATCGCTGAGATCGGCCCGGTGCGCGACGTGATTCACTCGCCGGCGCATCCTTACACGGTCGGTCTGATGGGTTCGATTCCGGCGATTGACCATGACCGCGAGCGCCTGCTGCAGATCGACGGTGCGATGCCCCGTCTCACGGCCATCCCAAAAGGCTGTGCTTTCAACCCGCGGTGCCCGCAAGCGTTTGATCGCTGCCGCAGCGAGCGGCCCGAGTTGCTTGACACCGGCAGCACGCGCGCCGCGTGCTGGCTGCAAGCCCGGGCCAGGAGCGCCGCCGCATGAACATGAACGCAAGCGTGGCCGTGCAACCGCTTGTTGATGTGGTCGACCTGTCGAAGACTTTTGATGTGTCAGCGCCCTGGCTCAACCGTGTGGTCGAGCGCAAGCCGCGCCAGTATGTACACGCGGTCGACCGTGTGAGCTTCGCCATCGAGCGTGGCAAGACGCTGGCGCTGGTCGGCGAGTCGGGCTGTGGCAAGAGCACGGTGGCGCGTTTGCTCGTCGGCCTGTATGCCCCGACACATGGGCGTGTGAGTTTCGACGGTGCCGACACCGCGGCCACCTTCAAGTCGAGCAACCCTCAGGCCTTGCGACGGCGCATGCAGATGATTTTCCAGGACCCGTATGCAAGCCTGAACCCGCGCTGGAAGGTGGCCGACATCGTTGGCGAGCCGCTCCGCGAGCACCGACTGGTGGCGGGCACCGGAGGCGTTTGCGCGCGTGAGCGTGAAGACGCCTTGAGGGCGAGGGTGGCCGATCTGCTCATGTCGGTAGGACTGAACGGGGCTGACGTCGAAAAATTTCCGCACCAGTTTTCCGGCGGCCAGCGCCAGCGCATCTCGATCGCCCGCGCGCTGGCCACGCAGCCCGAGTTTTTAGTCTGTGACGAGCCCACATCGGCCCTCGACGTGTCGGTGCAGGCGCAGGTGCTGAACATTATGAAGGACCTGCAGCGCGAGCAGGGCCTCACCTACCTGTTCATCTCGCACAACCTTGCCGTGGTGCGCCATGTGAGCGATCAGGTCGGTGTGATGTACCTGGGGCGCTTGGTTGAGCTGGCAGACAAGACTGCTCTGTTTTCTGAAGCACGCCACCCTTACACGCGCATGCTGCTCGATGCGATTCCTGACATCCACATGAGCGGCCGTTCGCGCACGCCGGTTCAGGGTGAGGTGCCCAACCCGTTGAGTCCGCCGAGTGGCTGTTCGTTCCACCCGCGATGCCCGTATGCGAACGAACGCTGCAAGAAAGAGCGCCCTGCGCTTCAGCGCCATAAGGGCGTGCTGATCGCCTGCCACGGGGTGGAAGAAGGGCGCGTCTGAACCAAGGACCTTTGTGAAGGTCCGGCCCACTCGCCCGCGCCTGGTTCATTCTCAGACCCTGGGGCGCCTACAGCTCTCGTCTGGTTAGCGGACGAGCCCGCGAGAAAGCTTAGCGTGGTGGACCGAATTCGAGGGCAATGCCGGCGACTCCACGGCCTTCGATTAAGAGGTATTCGTCGCGGTAAGCGATGTGTGGGGAGCCGGGCGGAGTCATGGGGCGGAGGCAGCTGAGGAAGCGGGCGCTGCGACGGTCGTGGCTGATCCCGAAGTTGCGGGCAGGAACAGCGGGCCCTTCTGGCCACAACCGTCAAGCAGTGTCGCCGCAGCGAGCCAAGCGCACAGTGCCCAAGCGGCTTTGAGTTCCGCCGCTAAACTTGGCTTGCGTTTGAACATGTAAGGATTTTATCTACCATGGCCCCCGACCCCAGCCCATCGATGCCAATGACTAACAGCGAGTACCACGCACGAACCGGGGCGGTGCTGGCTTGCATCGAAGCCAGCGTCGATGCGTGGTTGCAAGACGATTTGATCGACATCGACGCCATTCGTACCGGCGGCCTGCTCGAATTAAGCTTCCCCAACGGTAGCAAGATCGTGATCAATACGCAGCCGCCGCTGCAAGAACTGTGGATGGCCGCGAGATCCGGCGGACACCACTATAGGTTCGCTGGCGGATTTTGGGCCGATACACGCGACGGCCGCGACTTCTTCGAATCGCTCTCTGCCTGTGCGAGCGAACAAGCCGGCAAGCCGCTGCGTTTCCGCGCTACCGCTTGAACAGGTCGAGGATGCCTTTTCGTTCGTCTTCGCTAGGCGCAACGGGCAACTTATCTTCCAAGCCAACGCTGCTCACGCCGGCACTGCGTGTGTACTCCTCGTAGTACCACTCGTCGTTGACGCTCAGTACACCTTCGGGTGCGCTGTATTGCTCGACCGGCACACCCTTGAGCGCATGGCGCATGTAGTCTATCCAGACGGGCAAGGCCAGGCCGCCGCCTGTTTCGTTGTCGCCGAGCTTGCGAGGGCTGTCGTAGCCGATCCACACAATCGCGACCACGTTGCGCTGCCAGCCGGCGAACCAGGTGTCGATGGAATCGTTGGTGGTGCCGGTTTTGCCATACAGGTCGGTGCGGGCCAGTGACCGCTGGGCCAGTGCAGCAGTGCCACGTGCGGCCACCGACTGCAATAGGCTCGACATCACGAACGCGTTGCGCGCCTCGATGCTACGCAACGATTCGTCGAGCACGGCTGGTGTGGATTCGCTCAGCACGCGACCCTTGGCGTCGCTGATCTTGGTGATCAGCATCGGGTTGATGCGGTAGCCGGTGTTGGCGAACACGCTGTAAGCGGTAGCCATTTGCATTGGCGTGACCGAGCCCGCACCTAGCGCCATCGTCAGGTAGGCTGGGTGTTTGTCGGCATCGAAGCCGAATCGGGTGACCCACTCGCGCGCGTACGGCGCGCCGATGGCTTGTAGGATGCGAATCGAGATCATGTTTTTCGAGCGCTCAAGGCCGCGCCGCAGAGACATCGGACCTTCGAACTTGCCGTCGTAGTTCTTTGGCTCCCAGGGCTGGCTGCCGGTAGCGCCTGAGTCGAAGAACAGCGGCGCGTCGTTGATCACCGTGGCCGGCGTGAAGCCCTTTTCGAGAGCGGCCGAATAGATGAATGGCTTGAAGCTCGAACCCGGCTGCCGCCACGCCTGGGTCACGTGGTTGAACTTGCTCTTGGCGTAGTCGAATCCGCCCACCATCGCGCGCACCGCGCCGGTCCGCGGATCGATCGCAACGAAAGCGCCTTCCACCTCGGGCAACTGCGTGACGCTCCAGTCGCCCTTTGCGCCGCGTATCACCCGCACTACGGCACCCGGGCGAATTTGGGTTTTCGGGTTGCCTTTGGGCGCCAGCCCGGAAGTGACGGGCTTGAGGCCGTCCCCCGTGACCCCGATCGACTCGCCGCTCTGCAGCACTGCCACCACCTTCTTCGGTCCGGCTTCGATCACCACGGCGGCCTTGAGTTCGTCGTTGTCGGGGTGGTCCTGTAGGGCTTCGGCGATGCGTGCGTCAAGGTCGGCCGGGTTGGTAGGCAGGTCAACATAATCCTCGGGTCCGCGGTAGACCTGACGGCGCTCGTAATCCATGATGCCTTTGCGCAGTGCGCGGTATGCCACCATCTGATCTTCCGAATTGAGCGTGAGGTAGACGTTCAGACCGCGCGTATAGGCCTCTTCGCCATATTGCGCGAAGATCAACTGGCGCGCTGCCTCTGCCACGTATTCGGCGTGCACGGGCACCTCGGAAGGCGTACGGTACTTGAGCGTTTCGGCTCGGGCAGAGTCCCGCTGAGCCTCGGTGATGAAATTGTTGTCAAGCATGCGCTCGAGAATGCGCCTCTGCCCGTCGGTGGCGCGTTTCGGGTTGTTGATTGGGTTGTAGGCCGACGGCGCCTGCGGAAGGCCGGCCAGCATCGCGGCTTCGGCGATCGTGATGTCTTTCAATGGCTTGCCGAAATAGATTTCGCTTGCTGCGGCGAATCCGTAGGCACGCTGGCCGAGGAAGATCTGGTTCATGTAAACCTCTAGGATCTGGTCCTTGTTCAGCACACTCTCCATTTTGAAGGCCAGCAGCATCTCGTAGATTTTGCGGGTGTAGGTCTTCTCAGTTGACAGGTAGAAGTTGCGCGCGACCTGCATCGTGATGGTCGACGCGCCCTGGCTGCGCGAACGGTTGAACTGCGCCAAACCGGCTCGCAGCACACCCTTTATGTCCACGCCGTTGTGTTGATAAAAGCGCGCGTCTTCGGAAGCGAGCACCGCTTGCTGCATCACTTTCGGAATTTGTGAAAGCGGAGTGAAGGTCCGCCTTTCCTCGCCGTATTCGCCAAGCTGGACGCCGTCGGCGGAGAAGATCCGCATGGGGAGCTTCGGCCGGTAGTCCATCAGTCCGCTGATCTCGGGCAGGTTTGGGGCGGCCACCACAAGCGCAATCGTGATCAGCAGGACCACCGAACAAGCGACCGCTGCCGCGACCCCAAGCAACCAGAAAGCGCTTCGCGTCAGCCAGCGGGCCAATGGCGACCGCTGGCGCGCGCCGGCCTGGGCTGAAGATGCATCGCGGGGCCGTTCGGTCGCGCGCTCGTTTTCGCTCATGAGACTCCAAAGATTGACACACGCATTATAGAAACTGCATCGACGGTCGATAGTGATCGCACGCGGCCTAAAGTCTTAGGCGCGGGGCGCGAAGGAAAGCCTTCGCAGGGTTGTCCCGGAGTGCCCGTTTGAACTGCTTGCCGCGTGTGAGTTTTGCAACGAGATTGGGCTTGCAAAACCGGAAAATGCTTTGAGACTCAAGGGCTTTACTGCTAGCATTGAAGTAACTTATTAACAATCCAACGTGCTAGTTGCACGCTGGGGGAAAGGCGTTGTGAGCTTTCTAGACACGTTGTTGGGTCGTAAGCATCCACCGATGATCGGCCTGGATATCAGCTCGTCAAGCGTCAAGCTCGTTGAGCTGGCGCAGACTGCTACGGGCGAATATGTGCTGGAGCGTTTTGGTGTCGAAAGCTTCGAAAAGGGCTGGATCGCTGACGGCCAAATCGAAAAGTTTGACGAAGTCGCAGAAGCGGTTAAGCGGGTTGTATCGAAGAGCGGTACCAAGACGCGCCAAGTTGTGATGGCGATGCCGCAGTCTGCGGTCATCACGAAGAAGATCATGTTGCCGTCTGGCCTGCGCGAGGAAGAACTAGAGCTTCAGGTGGAAGCCGAAGCAAATCAGTACATCCCGTTTTCACTCGACGAGGTGAGCCTCGATTTCTGCGTGATTGGTCCCAGCGCGACGTCGGTGGGTGATGTTGAAGTGCTGATCGCAGCGTCGCGCAAAGACCGGGTGCAAGATCGTCAGGGCTTGGCGGAGGCCGCTGGGCTTAAGCCGGCTGTGCTCGACATCGAGTCGCATGCCTCTCGATTGGCCATGAGCCGTATCGTGGCAGGCCTGCCCAATGAAGGCAAAGACGCGCTGGTTGCGCTGTTCGAGATTGGTGCCGACACCACCAGCCTGAAGGTTTTGCGCGACGACGAAATGCTCTACGACCGCGATCAGGCCTTCGGCGGTTCGCAGCTCACGCAGCTGATCTCGCGCCAATACGGCTTCTCATATGAAGAGGCCGAGCAGAAGAAACTTGCTGCCGATCTGCCCGACGACTACGAAACTTCGCTGCTAGCACCTTTCGTAGACAGCCTCTCACAGGAAATCGGCCGCGCACTACAGTACTTCTTCACGAGCACCCCACACCACAAGGTGCACTACGTGATGCTGGCAGGCGGCACCGCCACCCTGCCGGGCCTGAAAGACCGCGTGACCGAGTTGACTGGCTTCGCCTCGATGGTGGTCAACCCGTTCGAGAACATGAAGCTCGGCTCCGCGGTGCGTGAAAGCAAGCTGCGCCGCGAGGCTCCGTCTTATCTCACGGCCTGTGGTTTGGCCATGCGGAGGTTCGTGCAGTGATCTTGATCAACCTGCTCCCGCACAGGGAAGAGCGCCGCCAGCGCCGCAAAATCGCATTCTTTGCCGGCTTGGGTGTAGCCGCTATCGCCGGCTTGGCGGTCGTGGGTGGCTGGTACCTGATCGTGCAGCAGCTGACCGCTTCGCAGCAAGAGCGTAACCAGTTCCTGTCGACGGAAATTGCCAAGCTCGACGAGCAAATCAAGGACATTGCTGCGTTGCGCGCCGAGATCGCTTCGCTCACCGCGCGCCAGAAGGCGGTGGAAGACCTTCAGACCGACCGCAACCTGCCGGTGCACTTGCTGAACGAACTCGTCAAGCAAACCCCTGAAGGCATCTACTTCACTGCGGTGAAACAAGACGGGCAGATGTTGGCGATCAATGGGATCGCCCAAACACAGGAGCGCGTCTCCGAACTGCTGCGCAACACGGCCTACAGCTCACAGTGGCTGGTGCGCCCTGAGCTCGTTGAAAGCAAGGCGATGACCGTGACCGCAACCAACAAGGAACAGAAGCGCTTGTTCGACTTCACTTTGCGGCTTAGCGTGAACCGTCCGCAGGACAAATCGGCCGTGGCGCCCTCCGCGGTGCCACCATCGGCCAAGCCTGCCAGTGGTGCCGGTACGCCTAAGCCGGCTAGCGCCTCCGTCTCGAAAAAGGCTTGAGACCGATATGGCGACAAAAGCAAAAGCGATCAACGTCGATCTGAACTCGGTGTTCGAAGGTGCGGCCTCACAGTTCCGCGCACTGAACCCGCAGCAGCCGGGCCAATGGCCGATTCTTCCCAAGCTGGTGGCCTGGGTGGCGGTGGCCATCGTCATGGTCGTGCTCGGCTGGTTCTTCCTGCTGTCGCCTGCGCATGACGAACTTGATGTGCAGCGTGCCCGCGAGCCGGCGCTCAAGGCCGACTATCGTTCCAAGCTGGGGCAGGCCGTCAACTTGGCAGAGTTGCGCAAGCAGAAGCTGCAGGTCGAGGAATACGTAACCCAGCTTGAAAAGCAGCTTCCTGGCAAAGCGGAAATGGACGCGCTGCTCTCCGACATCAACCAGGCGGGCCTCGGCCGCGGCTTGCAGTTCGAGCTGTTTCGCCCAGGTTCCGTGGTCGTCAAAGACTACTACGCCGAGTTGCCGATCGCCATCAAGGTGTCGGGTCGCTATCACGACATAGGCGCGTTTGCAGGCGACGTCGCAAATCTGTCGCGCATCGTGACTTTGCACAACCTCGTGATTACCTCGCCCAAAG
Source organism: Burkholderiales bacterium (assembly GCA_038227445.1). Classification (GTDB taxonomy): domain Bacteria; phylum Pseudomonadota; class Gammaproteobacteria; order Burkholderiales; family Burkholderiaceae_C; genus LMDS01. Next base: position 12,026 of record JBBRPV010000031.1, read on the forward strand.
ACACTGGCGGTGCACTATCGATGGAAGCCACGGCACGCACCTACCGCTACCTCGACGCGAACGAGATGGAAGAGATTAAGAAAAACGCGGCCAAGGCGAAAGCGGCTGCGGCGCCGGGGGCGAAAAAATGATGTCCCTGTCAGCAAGAGCCCGGTTGCTCATGTCGGTCGGTGCGGTGGCAGTTGTAGCAGTCGGGTGCGGCGGCGAACAAGGCGAACTCACCCAGTGGATGGACCAGCAACAGCGCGAGGTCAAACCCAGCGTGCAGCCCCTTTCGCCGCCGAAGAAGTTCATTCCGCAAGCTTACGTGGCGCTCAACGGCGTCGAGCCCTTCAGCACCCAGAAGCTCACTGTGGCGCTGAAACAAGAAGCTCGTCAGCCCAATTCCCTGTTGGCCAAGGAAATCAACCGCCGCAAGGAGCCGCTCGAGTCTTACCCGCTCGACAGCATGAGCATGGTGGGCAGCGTGTCCAAGTCGGGCCGCCCTTACGCACTGCTGCGGGTCGACAACCTGCTCTACCAAGTCAAGCAGGGCGATTACCTCGGTCAAAACTACGGAAAGATCACCAAGATTTCCGAGACCGAACTTTCGCTCAGAGAAATCGTTCAGGATGCAGCGGGCGAATGGATCGAGCGCAGCAGCGCCCTCCAGCTCCAGGAGAAGGCGCGATGAAGAGCAATCAGGAGAATCAGATGACAGCTAAGTGGCGCTACCGTGCCTTGGCGCTTGGGCTGTTGGTCGGCCTCTGCGCACCTGCGACAGCGCAGAATGCAATCCAGGCGATCAACACCACCCAGCAAGCGGGTTCCGAGGTCGTTCGCATCGAACTCTCGGAAGCGCTGCCGGCCATCCCTGCCGGCTTCACGATCCAGGCACCGCCGCGCATCGCGATTGACCTGCCCGGCGTGAGCAACGGCCTGGGCAAGCCAAGTGTCGAAGTGAACCAGGGAAACCTGCGTTCTGTGAACGTGGCCCAATCCGGCGAACGCACGCGCCTCGTGCTTAACCTCAAGAAAGCTGCCAGCTACCGAGCAGAACTTCAGGGCAAGGTTTTGCTGCTGATTCTCGACGGCGCTGCGCCGGCAGTCACCGCCGCAGCGGCCGCCGCCTCGCCTGAACCCGTGCGCTTCGCCGAAAGCCTGAACCGCAACCCACTGGCGCTGAAAGACATCGACTTCCGCCGCGGCAGCGACGGCGCCGGCCGTGTCATTGTCGACCTGCCGAACAACCAAGTCGGAGTCGACATTCGCCAGCAAGGCCAGAGCCTGGTCGTCGAGTTCCTTCGTTCGACTGTGCCCGACAACTTGCGCAAGCGCCTGGATGTCACCGACTTTGGTACGCCAATTAACACCGTCACCACCACGCAGAGCGGTGATCGCGTCCGCATGATGATTGAGCCCAAAGGCAACTGGGAACACAGCGCCTACCAAAGCGACAATCAGTTCGTGCTGGAGGTGCGGGCGCAGAAGGTCGACCCGAACAAGCTGACCCAGGGCGTGGGTTACGCGGGCGAGAAGCTCTCGTTGAACTTCCAGAATATTGAAGTTCGTGCTCTGCTTCAGGTGATTGCCGATTTCACGAACTTCAACGTTGTGACCAGCGACACCGTTACCGGCAACGTGACCCTGCGCCTGAAAGATGTGCCCTGGGATCAGGCGCTCGACATCATTCTGCAAGCAAAGGCACTCGGTCTTCGCAAGTCGGGCAATGTGATCCTGATCGCGCCGAAAGACGAGCTCAACGCCAAAGAGAAGATAGAGCTCGAAGCGAAGGCCCAGGTCGCGTCTCTTGAACCGGTGCGCACGCAGTCTTTCCAGCTGAATTACGCCAAGGCCGAAGACGTGGCCAAAGGCCTAGCAGGGCAGGGCGCCTCAGGCAGTGGCGGCACTGCCTCGCGAATCTTGTCGGCGCGTGGTTCAGTCATTTCCGAAACGCGTACCAACCAGCTGTTCGTGAGCGACATTCCGTCCAAGCTCGAAGAAATTCAGTCGTTGATTTTGAAGATTGATATTCCAGTGCGCCAGGTGTTGATCGAGTCTCGCATCGTCGAGGCAGATGAAACGTTCGGCCGCTCGCTGGGTGTGAAGCTCGGAGCTTCTGACCTGCGTGGCGTGCGCGGGGGCGTACCGGGTTACAGCGTCGGCGGTGGAACGCGAGTATCACCAGGAGCAAACCTGAATGCTGTGGGCGGTCAGACACTGCAAAACGGCAACACCGTGAACTTCAGCGACACCAACTTTGTGAACCTGCCCGCCGTCGGACAGGGTGGTTTCGACGCCGCCACGTTTGCCTTGTCATTGTTCAGCGCCACAGCCAACCGCTTTTTGAACTTGGAGATCTCGGCGTTGGAGGCCGAAGGCAAAGGCAAGCTGGTGTCGAGCCCGCGGGTCATCACGGCCGACCAGCAGAAGGCGATCATCGAGCAGGGTGAAGAAATCCCCTATCAGGTAGCTACATCGAGCGGCGCCACATCGATTGTGTTCCGCAAGGCCAACCTCAAGTTGGAGGTCACGCCACAGATTACGCCTGAAGGCAACGTGATCCTAGACGTTGACATCACCAAGGACAGCCGAGGTGCGCTCGCTGGAAGCGCCGGCTTTGCTATCAACACCAAGCACGTCAAGACCCAAGTGCTGGTCGAGAACGGCGGCACCGTCGTGATCGGCGGTATCTTCGAGCAACTTGATCGAGAGGACGTGTCAAAGGTCCCCTTGCTCGGCGACATTCCCTACCTTGGCTACCTGTTCAAGACGAAGACCAAGGCTTCGACGAAGACAGAATTGCTGATCTTCCTGACACCGAAGGTCGTGTCGGACAAAACCGCTGTGCGCTGAATTCCAGCGAACCTGACGCGACATAAAGAGTGAGCTTCACAATGAAGATGTTTCGACACACCTTGGTATGGCTGTTCTTGTTGAGTCTCGCCGCATGCGGCGGCGGCGGCGGAGGTGAGGGCACCTCACCCTTCGGTGGCGGTAGCAGCGCTACACCGCCTGCCTCTTCCGCTACTGCGGTTGACGTCATTGCCAGTGGCGTGCAGATCGGCAGCGGAGGGGATCAGGTCACGATCTCCGCCATCGTTAAGGGCAGCGGCAACGTGGCACTCGCCGATGCGCCTGTAACATTCTCCACCGATTCGGGCACCTTGACTTCGGTTTCGACAACCGCAGACAAGGCGGGCGTTGCCACGGCCACACTGGCCGCTGGTGCCAACAAGAGCAACCGCAACATCACGGTGACTGTCACATCGGGCGGCGCGCGGGGCCAGATCATTGTTCCTGTCGTCGGCACGGTGTTGACTTACGCTGGTGTGACGACGGTGACACTGTCCAATTCAACCAGCGTCGGTGTCAAGGCCGTCGACTCGAAGGGTGCCGTGATTTCTGGACTGAGTGTTTCCGTAAGCAGTAGTTTGAACAACGGCCTCTCGGCGAGCACGCTGACGACTGATGCGCAGGGCGCTGCAACACTCAGCTACACCGCCACCAACGCGGGCAGCGACAACCTCAAGTTTGACGCGGCGGGCGCAACGGTTACAGCGGCCATAAAGATCAGCGCCGAAGCGTTCAGCTTCATCAGCCCTGTCGCTGGCAAGAAAATTCCCGTGGGAACGACCTCGGCGGTCACATTGCAATATTTGACGAACGGAGTTCCTGTTGCTAACGCCACCATTTTGTTTGCCATCACTGCGGGCACGGTCACATCGAGCGGTGTCACGGACACGAATGGGCAGGTCACCGTTGCGATCAGTTCGACGACGGCCAGCCCGGCCACAGTGCAGGGTACTTTCACCAACACTGGAACAGGCGCGTCGGCGCAGGCCACCTTGCCGGTCCAATTTGTTGCAGGGAGCCCGGCGAGGCTTGTGCTGCAGACAACGCCGACAGCGGTAGGCCCCAACCCAGGCGGAGCCACTGCTCAGCAAGCTCGGATACTTGCGACGGTGACCGATTCCGCAGGCAACCCGGTCAGTGGTGTTGCGGTCAACTTCAACCGGAGCGCTGATCCCAGCGGTGGCAACCTCAGCCTGGCTTCGGCTACCACAGACTCCAGCGGGCAGGCTTCCGTGCAGTTCATCGCTGGGCCAAACACAACCGCAAGTAATGGCGTGGTGTTGACCGCAACTGTGGCCACCGACTCCACGGTGACGGGCTCTGCCTCCCTTACCGTCAACCAGAGTGCGCTTTTCATCGCACTGGGCACGGGTAACGTGATCTCGAACATCGATCCGCAAACCTACAAGAAGGACTGGACTGTCTACGTGACCGATGCGAACGGCGTCGCCGTCCCCAACATAACGTTGACGATCAAGGCACTGCCCAAGGAGTACCGCAAGGGGCGTCTGGTGTTCGACAAGGTATGGACCTACAGGGGCGATGTGGTTGAGTGCCTGAACGAAGACATCAACTACAACGGCATTCTTGATAGCGGTGAAGACTCGAATGGCAGCCTCGTTCTAGAGCCAGGTAACGTGATCTCGGTCACCACTTCCAGCTCGACGACCGTCGGCTCGACCGGCGTGTTGACCACCGACGCGACGGGTCGCGGCACGATCTCACTCATTTATGCAGAGAGCTACGCGCCCTGGGTCAAGATCGCGCTTCGTGCTGAAGCCGTGGTTTCCGGAACCGAGTCCTTCAAGGAGGCGGTTTTCTACGTCAGTGGATCGAGCGAAGACTTCAGTTCTGAGACTAACCCGCCCGCCGGCGTTATGAGCCCTTTCGGCTCAGGACCGCTCACTGGTAGTCCTTCTTGCTCGATGCCCAATTGACGAGGCTGTGCTCCTTAGCCTGATCGGCATGCCCGGCGGTGGCAAGTCCACCGTCGCTCGTCAGCTTGCCAAGCGGCTAAACCTTCCGCTGGTCGACTCAGACCAAGTCATCGAAGAACGGATTGGCGAGTCGATTGGCAGTTTCTTCGAGCGAGAAGGTGAAGAAACTTTTCGTGATGTCGAACAGAGCGTGATCGCTGACATCACCCGATCTTTCCACGGGGTGCTCGCCACCGGTGGCGGCACCGTGCTTCGAGCCACCAACCGCGCACTGCTGCGCCTGCATTCGACGGTGCTCTACCTGAATGCGTCGCCCGAAGCTTTGTTTGGCAGGCTGCGCTCCGACAACAAGCGCCCACTGTTGCGCGTTCAAGACCCGCTGCAGCGACTGCATGACCTGCACGCGGTGCGCGATCCGCTGTACCTGGAAACGGCACACATTGTTGTGGCCACCGGCCGCTCGTCGATCCCATCCCTCGTCTCCACCATTGTCAAGCAGCTAGAACTTGCCGGCATCATCGGCCCCCGCAGCGTGCCCGCGGTCACTGACTCCACGCCATGACAACGCAATCCTCCCTCGTCACGATCAACCTCGGATCGCGAAGCTATCCGATCATCATCGGTGCAGGTTTGCTCGATCATGCCGATACCTTCGCATCGCTGCCGAGCGGCGGCGCCGCGGTAATCGTTACCAACGAAACGGTGGCGCCGCTGTTTTCCGACCGCCTCGCACGCGCGCTCAAAGGAAAATTTTCCAGCACGCAGCTCGTCACTCTGCCCGATGGTGAGGCCTATAAAGAATGGGGAACGCTGAACACCATCTTCGACGCGATGCTCGGTGCAGCGTGTGATCGGTCGACCACCTTGTTCGCGCTGGGCGGCGGCGTCGTCGGTGACATGACCGGTCTCGCCGCCGCCTGCTACATGCGCGGTGTGCCCTACGTGCAGGTGCCCACCACTTTGCTCGCGCAGGTTGACTCTTCGGTCGGTGGCAAGACGGCCATCAACCACCCGATGGGCAAGAACATGATCGGGGTGTTCAACCAGCCGCTGTTGGTGGTGGCCGACATCAACACGCTCGACTCGTTGCCCACCCGCGAACTCGTGGCTGGCCTGGCGGAAGTGATCAAGTACGGCCCAATTGCGGACCACGAGTTCTTCGAGTGGCTCGAGGTCAACCTGCCAGCGCTCGTTGCCCGCGACCGGCCCACACTTGCGCGCGCGATTCGGCGTTCGTGCGAGATTAAAGCTTGGGTCGTGGCGCAAGATGAGCGCGAAGCGGGTCTTCGCGCGATCCTCAACTTCGGCCACACATTCGGCCACGCCATCGAGGCCGGGCTCGGTTACGGTGAATGGTTGCATGGCGAAGCCGTTGGCTGCGGAATGGTGATGGCGGCCGAATTGTCAGCCAGGCTAGGCTTGATCGATGCGGCCTACTCCGCGCGAATCGGCAAACTGGTAGAGCGAGCCGGCCTGCCCATTCGCGGCCCGGCGTTTGGTGTGGAGCGCTACACGGAGCTGATGCGCATCGACAAAAAAGCCGATGCCGGCCACACCCGCTTTGTGTTGATCGACGGCCAGGGCAGCGCGCGCCTGAGCCGGGCGCCGGCCGCTCTGGTGGCGCAAGTGATCGAACAGTACACCGGGTGAGCCGATCCGCTTGCCCCGCCGTCAGGCCGGCGGCCGGGCGGGGAATGTAAACTGCAGCAGAGCTGCAGGGAAGGCCTTGCCGTCTGAACGGCCAGCACTTCCGTTCGTCGGCCGGTTCGCGCCCGCGCGAACCGGCTTCCATAAACTGCAGTCATGAACTGGGAAGGTCCCGAATGCGCGTCCAAAAAGGTTTTACCCTTATCGAAGTGATGATCACCGTAGCGATCATCGCGATCCTCAGTGCAATCGCGATCCCAAGCTACACCGACTACGTCCGCCGGGCTCGAATCACCGAGGCCACGGGTGCGCTGGCCAGCATGCGGGTCAAGTTCGAGCAGTTTTTCCAGGACAACCGCACTTATGCCGGTGCTTGCACCACGGCGCCGGCGGTCTCGGTGGCCATGATGCCCGTGGCCACTGCCCACTTCACCTTCGCTTGTCCTGTGCTCACCGCCACCAACTACACCATCACCGCGACCGGCATCGCTGCTACCAGCATGGCGGGTTTCACTTACCAACTTGCGATGCAGCCGGCCACCGGCGTCGTGATGTCGACGACCGCTATGCCAACAGGCTGGGTCACACGCCCCGACTGCTGGGTCTTCAAGCGAGACGGCTCATGCTGATGACACGCCGAGATCGCGGTTTCACGCTGATTGAGATTTTGGTCTCGCTGGTGATCATCGCGTTGATGGTGCTGGTCAGCCTTCCGTCCATGACCACGTACCTCCAGAACTCGAAAATTGGAACCGCCGCGCAGGCCTATGCCACCGGCATGCAGGTGGCTCGCACAGAGGCGATCCGGCGCAACTTGCCGGTCGAGTTCGTGCTGACCGATACCGACGTTGCCGTGGCCAACATCGAAAATGTTGCCGTACCTTCGGCCAACGGGGGCAACTGGTTGGTGCGCGTCTTCAACCCTACCAATTCAGCATTCGATTTGATCGAAAAGAAATCGGCACTCGAAGGTTCTGGCCAAACGGCCGGCAGTACACCAGCGGTGTCCGTTGCAGGTACTGCACAGGTGCCGACCGCTGCCTTTGGCGGAATCGTGGCGTTCAACGGGTTCGGCGGAATCAACTCCGCGAGCGAGATCTGGCTCGACATCAACAACCTCACCGGCGGCGCTTGTTTCCCCGCTGGAACGATGCGCTGTTTGCGTGTACGGGTCACTCCTGGTGGCCAAGTACGGGCATGCGACCCGAAGTTGGCCGCAGGCGACAGCCGCGCGTGCATTTGAAAGAACGAGCATGGCAAAACCAGTACAACGCGGTTTCATGGTGATCGAGGCGCTCATCGCGATCCTCATTTTTTCGCTCGGCATTCTCGGGCTCGTTGCGATGGGCAGCACGGCGATTGGCGCACAGTCCGATGCACGTTTTCGCACAGATGCTGCGGCGCTCGCCGACGAAATCGCGAACCAAATGGCCGTGAAGGCGGCTCGCGACACCAACCCCATTCAGCCCGGGCAGCCCGATTTGGTTTTGCAGGGGTCGCTCCTCACGTTCGCACACCTGCCGACCGGCGTTCCCGGTCCAGGCGGCTGCGCGTTCAGCGGCACGCCTTCGGCGAACCCGGTCGCTCAACAGTGGGTCACTGACGTGCTCACTGGCCCACGCAGGTTGCCCGGCGCCACGGCGGCCACCCAGCAGATCGTGGTGACCACCGCCAACTTCAATCGAGTCGACATCACCTTGTGCTGGCAGACACCGAACGATCAAGCCATGCGCCGCCATACGCTCGTGACCTACATCAACTGATGCGCACCATGAAGCAGCTTCGTATTCGCCCGCCCAGCCAGCGCCGAGCGCGTGGCTTCAGTCTGGTCGAAATTCTCGTCGGCATTGCGATCGGCGTGGTCGGCCTGCTGGTGATCTTCAAGACCATTGCCATCTGGGACACGCATACCCGATCCACAGCGGCCGGCAGCGACGCGCAGACCAGCGGCAGTCTTGCAATGTTCAATTTCGAGCGTGACATCAAGCAGGCCGGCCAGGGCTTCATGGGCATTGGCTTCGTCGCTGGCACGCCGCCGAGTGCGCTCGGCTGTTCTGTCAGCGGCTTCGATACGCAAACTGGGCGCGCCCTCACGTTCAACCTGGTGCCCGTGACGATTGGGCTGACGCCTGGACAGCCCGACACCATCACGGTGCTTTACGGCAATTCGCCGTATTTTGTGTCCGAAGAACGATACACCGCGACGACCGGAGCCACCAAAACGCTAGGCCGCCGCAACGGTTTCAGGACGGGTGACCTTGCCATCGCCGGCGCGGGCGCCAGCTGCAACCTGCTTCAGGTGACCGACGACTCCAACGCCGACGGCAAGACCATCGATCACGGCGATTCCGTGCGCTACCTCAATTCTTACGCCATACCGCCCGCGCCATCGGTGGCACGCTACAACTCTGCGGCCCTGCCGGCGCTCGCTGCCGCAGGAACCATCTACAGCCTGGGCCCGAACCCGCGGCTCGAGACCTGGGCGATCAACGCTGCCGCCGGCAGCCTTGCTTACACCGAACAGTTCACTGGTGCGCCTGCCTTCGTTGTTGGTGAAGGCGTGGTGAACATCAAGGCGCTTTACGGGCTCGACCTGATTGGTAACCGCACGGCGAACACCTGGACCAACATCGCACCCACCACCCCCACGGGTTGGGCCCAAGTGCTGTCGGTGCGCGTGGCCATGCTTGTGCGCAGCCGCCAGTTCGAACGCACCGCCGACCAAAGCGCGTCGGGGGTTCCGACCGGGGTCACGCCCAACCCTCCGACTTGGTCTGGCGCCGCGATCCTACCGTCCATAGCCAATAGTGACTTCGTGATGACCAACACCGATGGTTCACCCGACTCTTTCGGCCCGAACGACCCGAACCCGTTGAACTGGCGCTACTACCGCTACCAGGTCTACGAAAAAGAAATTCCGTTGCGCAACGTCATCTGGGGCGTTTCACCATGAGAACGTACAGCCAAAACAGTTTCGCGCGCCGGCAGGCGTTCCCCGCGCTCAGGCGCCGTGAGCGCGGCGTGGTGATGTTTGTGGCACTCGTTGTGTTGATCGTGATGACTCTCGCGGGCCTGGCGATGCTGCGCCAGACCAGCTCTGGTGTCTCAATCGCCGGCAACATCGCGTTCAAGCAGGGGGCGACTGCGGTGGCCGATGTCGGCATTGAGCAGGCTCGAGCCTTCCTCACCGGCGCCCCACCACCGACGATCGACGTCGCTGGCAGCGGCTATTACGCCACATGGGCGGGCAGCGTCGACCCCTGGGATGCCACCTGGGAACCGAAGTGGAACGCGGTGCCCGATATCGTCACTGCCTCGGGCAGCGTGCGTTTCATCATTCAGCGGCTGTGCAGCAGCACAGGGCCGGCGGTGGGCGGCGCGCAGCAGTGTTCCGATGCCATTCCGACGTCGGGGGGCGGCGAGACCAAGGGCGGTGCCTCCTACGGCTCGCAGAACACCAAGCTCGACCCCGCGCCGTTTTTCCGCGTTACCGCACGTGTGATGGGCCCGCGAAACACGGTCAGCTACACCCAGGTCTTGATGAATTGAAGATGACGGTCTCAGGGAGTACAACATGATTTCCAAGCTCAAACTTTTCGACTCCACTCGAACTTGCGCCACGCTGCGATGGGTGCTGACCGTTGTGTCGCTCGGCATGGGCACCGCGTTCGCAGCGCAGACCGACATCTCGAGCACGCCGTTCTCGAGCACGACTTCGGCGCAGGCTAAGCCAAACATCATGCTCTTGATGGACACCTCCGAGTCCATGAGCCGCAGTCATATGCCCGACGAGGTCGAGTCGGCCACCGGCACCGGCAGCGTGGGCTACAAGGCTGCGCAGTGCAACGTGCTTTACTACAACCGCAATCAGACCTACTCGGTGCCTAAGAAGCCCGACGGCACATTGTTCCCCACCCCCAGTTTCACTGCAGCTGCCTACGCCGGCTACGTGAGCTACTACGTCGCGCCGGACGCATCAGACTTGTCCACTGTCAACCTGTCCACCTCGTTCATCCCCTACGAAACCAAGACGCTTCGCGCCCCCCCGGTGGGCGGTTCAGCCACGCCCGGCCCGGCTTATTACTACCACTACACCGGCACACAAACGCTGTCGTACGCCGGCGCACCTTGCACCGATACCGACAACCTCGCTGGCAACGCTTCGAAAGGCGCGACGGGTGGCGGAACGTGGTTTCGTGTGGTGGTGGGGGCGACCTCCGGCCCGGGCGCGACTGACGAGCGCGCCAACTTTGCGATCTGGTACACGTACTACCGGACCCGCATGAATCTGACCAAGAGTGCCGCGAGCCTGGCATTCACGCCGCTGACCGACAGCTTCCGCGTGGGGTTCATTACGGTCAAGCCGAAAGACACGCCGAGCAGCGCGTCGATCAATTCCAGCAAATACCTGGCAATCAACGACTTCAACTCGACCCAGCGCACTGCCTGGTTCGGCAAGTTGTTCTCGCAAGCGCCCGACGGTTCTTCGCCTGCCCGCGAAGGCTTGGCCCGGGTGGGCCGCCACTATGCGGGCATGACCGACGGCATCAACCGCGGCATGTCCGGCGATCCGGTGCAGTACTCGTGCCAGCAGAACTTCACGATCATGACGACCGACGGTTACTGGAACGCCGGAGCCGAAACCCCAAGCGGCGGCGCGGTACAGATCGACGGCAGCACGCTCGTTGGTCAGCAAGATGGCGCGCTCACCGATGCCTCCGGCCTGACCCCGCGGCCCTTGTGGGACGGCTCGCTCACGTCGGTGCAGACCACGCGTGACGCTTCAAACTTCTACTACGACGCGAACTGCACAGGCCCGGCGCTTCTTCGCACCACATCGCAACGGCTGGCCGCCACCAAGCAGTTCACCTCCAGCACCGAGCAGACCCGCCGCACGCGGACCCAGTACACCACCAGCACCTTGCAGGCGCTACAAAGCACCACCCAATACACGACGAGCTCGGTGCAGACCAACCGCACCACGCAGCAGTACACGCTGAGCACGGTGCAGACACTGCGGGGCACGAACCAGCTTCTTGCCAGCACCAGCCAGCGCAGCCAGGTGACGCAGCAATACACCACCAGCACGCAGCAGATCTACTCGGCGACCTTTCAGTACACCAAGGCCACCTCGCAGACCAAGAGAACGACGCTGCAGTACAGCACGCAGACCTCGCAAACCTTTGCAACCACCTACCAGCGCAGCCTGGCGACGCAGCAGTACATGCAAGGGCAGACGCAGCTGAAAAAGCGCGAATACCAGATCCTCTCGTACGACGGCCTGACAGAACGCGACACCCCGGTCGCCTCGTGCACGCCGGGTGGCAGCATCAGTTGCAGCACGCGCGAAGTCTCGCCGCTGGCACCGGTGGCGAGCTGCACGGCGGGTTCGACGGGCGCTCCCAACTACATCGTCACCACCTGCACCACCACCACGGTGGCGGCGGTCGCGCCGATCGCTTCGTGCACGCCGGGCACCACGACCAGTGCCGCGCCGAATTACGTCACCACCACCTGCAGCAGCACGTCGACCGCTGCAGCGCTCGTGGCTTCGTGCACGCCGGGCACCTCGAGCAGCGGCTCGCCCAACTACGTGACCTCGACCTGCACCAACATTCCGATCACGACAAACGTGGCGGTGGCTAGCTGCACCAACGGCACCACGGCGGCGCCGAACTACGTCACCACGAGCTGTGCGACCACAACGTCGACGAACACGCCGGGGCCGGCATGCACGGTGGGCACCACCGGTGGATCGACCTCGCCGTTCATCCGCACGATCTGCTCGCTGACGATCAACAACGTCAACGTCAACGTGCCCAGCAGCCCGGTTTGTGCGAACCAGACCGCCGCGTCCGGCAACAGCTGGACGAGCATCAGCTGCAACACGACCACAACGCCTGCGACAGCGGGCAATGCCACCTGCGTGGCCGGCACGACCAACAACGCCGCCTACCTGTACACCACCTGCGTCGTCAACACGATCGCGGCCAGCGCGCCGACCGGGGCGGCCACGTGCGCTTCGGGCTTCGGAGCAGCCCCGAATTACTACTACACGCAGTGCAGCCCGACCACCGCCACCACGCCGGCGGGGGTGGCATCGTGCACACCCGGCACGACGATCGGTGCCGCGCCCAACTACGTGCGCACGACCTGCGCCTACACCAACAACGCCGTGTTCCTGGCCGCAGCGACCACCTGCACGCCAGTCGTGCCGACCGCTCTCAATGGTTACCTGACGGTCAACTGCAACACCGCCACGACACCGCCGACGCCGGTGGCTTCGTGCACGCTGGGCACCACTAACAACGGCGCGCCGAACTGGGTCTACACGACCTGTACACAGACCACCACGCCGGCCGTGCCGGTGGCCGCCTGCGTGCCGGGCAACAGCGGGCCGCCGAACTACGTCGTCACGACCTGCACGCCGGTGGTCACGCCAGCGGTGGGTGTGCTGACCTGCATTCCGGGCACGACGACTGGCCCTGCGCCGAACTACCTCACCTCGACCTGCACCTACAACAACGTCACGGTGCCGGTACCGGCTGTTCCAGCCTGCGCCAACCAGACGGCGACGCCCGCAAATCAGTACGTCACCATCGGCTGCACCACGCTGACCACGCCCACGGTGAATGCCCCGACTTGCACGCCAGGCGTGTCGGTCAACGGCAGCTACGTGTACACCACCTGCAACCAGAACAACCTCACCTCCAACGTGCCCGTCGCGAGCTGCACACCGAGTACCGCCGCCGCGCCGAGTTACCTCGTGACCACCTGCCCGACACCGGTGATCACGGCACCTGTCGGCGTGGCTTCGTGCACGCCCAGCACCACGATCGGCCCAGGCCCCGACTTCATTCAGACCACGTGTGCTCTGGGGGTGACCAACGCCTTCGTGTCGGACCCCACTGCCTGCGTCGTCGACCCAGCAACCGCTGGCAACAACTACGTCGACACGGCCTGCACCACCACGACCGTGCCGCCCGCGCTCGTGGCCTCATGCACCCCGGGGTTTAGTACGACTGGAGCTCCGAACTATGTCAACACGACTTGCGTTGAAGTTCCCGGCACGCCACCTGCGCCGAGCGCTACCTGCACTCCCGGAGTTGGGCCAGGCCCGGCCTACATCAACACGGTTTGCGGCGTCGGCCTGGCCTCCGGCCCGACACCGGTGCTGGCTTGCGCTGCGGGCAACAGCGGCGCGCCTGACTACATCACCACGATCTGCGCCAGCAGCACGGCGCCCGGCGTGAGCCGTGTCTACGACTCGACCATCACGAGCGTGCTCCAGAACTTCAGCGGCAGCCTGCCGATCGGCTCGCCGACGGCGGGGCCCACGTCAACGCTCACCAAGCAGCCGACCGATGGGGTCTGCTACATCACCGGCCTGACGACGCCGCCTGCGCTGCCGGTGCCAAACCCGTACCGCCCGGCCCCGGCTGAGCCGCCGCTGGCGACTGCATCCGCAGCATCCTGCACAACGGGCTGGCCCTGCGTCACCAGCGTGTCGGTGGCCGGCGGCAGCACCAACTCGTTGGCCGACGTGGCCCAGTACTACTACGTGACCGACCTGCGCACCGGCGCCGCCTGGCCGAACGCCGGGGTCGGCAGCGTGCCCGCGATTGGCGGCGGGCCTGAAGACGACCGCGCCAACTGGCAGCACATGACCACTTTCACGATTGCACTCGGCGTGTCGGGCACCTTGAACTATCGTTCCGACTACCGCAGCTCGGCCGCGACGACCGGCGACTTCGCCGACCTTCGCACCGGCGCCAAGAACTGGCCGATCTGGCCCGATCCGGCCATCGACTACAGCAACCAGGACAACTGGAACAACGCACGCTCGATCGACGACTACTGGCATACGGCTGTTAATGGCCGCGGTCAGTACTTCAGTGCCGGTAATCCAACCTCGGTGATCGCGGGCCTGAGTGGTGCACTGGCCGGCATTACGGCGCGGCTGGCGGCGGGTTCGGGCGCAAGCGCGTCGAGCTTGCAGCCGGTGGCCGGCGACAACTACGCGTTCGTTGCGGATTACGTGACCTCGAAGTGGACCGGCGATTTGCGGGCCGAACTGATCGACTTGGTCACCGGCACCATTGGTACCTCTTCGATCGATCCCGTTACGGGCGCGGTCGTGCCAGGTGCGCCCGTCTGGTCGGCGCAGACCAAGCTTGACGCGATGACCGGCGCGCAATGCGATAACCGGAAGATCTATTTGTTCCGCAACGGTGCCACCGACAACAAGGTGAATTTCAGCTGGAACACGCAGGCCTGCGACGCCGGCAGGGCCCCAATTGGTACGGCCGACAGCGGCCTGAATGTGGCTGAGCGCGCGTACTTTCAGGGCACGAACATCACGGTGCTGAGCCAGTACCCGAGCATGACCGACGGCTCCGCCGGTACGGTTGACCAGCGCAGCGCGGCTTCGGGCGCCAACCTCGTCAACTTCCTGCGCGGCCAGCGCGGCAACGAAGGCTTCGAGTCGGGTGTTGCGGGCAAGCTGTACCGCGCTCGTGAACACGTGCTGGGCGACATCGTCAATGCACAGCCGATCTACGTGAAAGCGCCGTTCGCCGACTACGGCGACCCGGGCTACCAGGCCTTCAAGTCGGCCAATGCAAGCCGTGTGCCGATGGTGTACTCGGCGGCGAATGACGGCATGCTGCATGCGTACTACGCCGGCACTTCCGTCTCCGACGTCGACGGCGGCAAGGAGGCATGGGCCATCATCCCAAGTGCCGTGCTGCCTAACTTGTACAAACTGGCTGACGCGAACTATAGGAACACACACCAGTACTCGGTCGACGGCACTCCCACTGCCGGCGACGTCTACGACACAATCTCGGCGTCGTGGAAGACGATGCTGGTCGGCGGGCTGAACGCTGGTGGCAAGGGCTACTACGCACTTGACGTGACGAACCCGGCTGCGCCGAAGGGCTTGTGGGAATTCAAGTGGAGCAGCACCTGCTATGACGGCACGCCGGCAACCGCAGGCTCGGACTGCCACCTGGGCTTCACATTCGGGAGGCCCGTGATCAGCAAGCTGACGAATGGCAAGTGGGTGGTGATGTTCACCTCGGGCTACAACAACATCAGCTCACCTTCGGTGGCGGGTGACGGTGTGGGCTACCTCTACGTGCTCGACGCGGTCACGGGCAAGATCATCCAGAAGCTCTCGACCGGTGTTGGCGACGGCACCACGCCGAGCGGACTGGCTCAGATCAACAATTTCGTAGACAACACGCTTATCAACAACACCACGCTGCGCGTTTATGGCGGCGACCTGCTTGGCAACGTGTGGCGTTTCGACGTGAACAACAATCTCACGCCGAGCGGATTGGAGGCCTCGTTGATAGGAACAGCCAAAGACCCGGCGGACAATCCCGAGCCGATCACTGTGCGCCCGGAGCTCGCAGAAACCGGCGGTAAGCCGATGGTATTTATTGCCACAGGGCGGCTGTTGGGAGCCTCGGACGTGTCCGACCACCAGGTGCAGTCGATCTACGGAATCGTCGATCCCCTGGCCGGCAACCCTGCGTTCACGAACCTGCGCTCGGCGCTGAGGCCACTGGAGATGAGCCAGGTTGGCACTGGCTCGACGGCATACCGCACCATCGCCTGTACCGGAACCACGGCGCAGTGCGGCACGACATCGGGTTGGGTTGTCAACTTGCCCGATGCTGGCGAGCGGGTCAACGTCAAGATGGAACTGCTTCTCGGCACATTGGTCGTCGCCAGCAATGTGCCGCAGAACTCGGCTTGCAGCTCTGGCGGCTACGGCTGGCTCAACTTCCTGAACTACAGCAGCGGCCTGGCCGTGACTACAAGTCCAAACAACAGCGTGTCCACGAAGTACGACTATGGATTGATAGTCGACGCAACACCCATAGAGTTGCCGGACGGCACGCGCAAGGCCGAGGTTCGCACGAGCGATGGTAAGACCACGGCCGCGCCGGTTCCGGTAGGTCCCGCAACTGCACGTGGCAACCGCATCAGCTGGCGCGAGATCAGTCAGTAGGCGTCGACTTGCGGTGACGATGCCTGCCACCGCGGCGCCCCTGACTTGGGGGCCCGCCCCAGCGCCCCAGGGCGCGGGGCGGTGCCGGTTGGGCGTGGCAGCCGCTCTGGCGCTGGGCTTGCATGTGTTGCTCTTGTCGCCTGTCCGCCCCACGCTGATTGGCACCGCGGCGCAGGAAGCGCCACCGAGAATGCTGGTTCGCTTGCTCACGCCGGAAGCACTCAAGCCAGCGGGCGGCGCTGCGTCGCCCAAGGTGCTGGCCGGGCCGCTGGCCGCGCCTGTTTTTGCAGCCGTGGTCGCGTCGCGCCCAACGGCCTCCGTTCCTGCGCCTGCCTTGGCATCGGGCGGCGATCCGAAGGCGCCGGCACCGGCACCGGCCGCGCCGCCGTCCCCAGTGCCTGAGCCCGGGCTTCCTGCAGCGCCCGATTATTTCGCTGGAGGGACGCTGGATCCCGGGCCTCGCCCGCTCCAAGACGTCGACCCTGCCTACCCCAACGACGCAAATCAGCAAGAAGGTTCGGTCGTGTTGCGCTTGCTCATCAGTGAAAGCGGGCTGGTCGATAACGTCGCTGTGGTTCGCGCCTACCCCGCCGGGCTGTTCGAAGCATCGGCGCTCGAGGCCTTCGGCATGGCGAAATTTTCGCCGGGCAAGATGCTTGGCGTGGCGGTAAAGAGCCAGATCACGATCGAAGTGATGTTCACGCCGATCAACCGTGGAAAGGTTTCGGGCCGCAGTTACTGAGGCTCGCGGCGCGCGAGCGCCAGTGTCTTGGCTAAAGTCGCGGTCTCGGGCATCGGCCCACTCACCTTGTCGCGCCGCATGGCCCGTCTCAGCCGTCTCGTCGTTGCAGGCCAGGCTCATCACGTGAGCCTGCGAACCGTCGCTGGCAGCGACGCTTTCGTCGAGCCTGCCGACCCCGACCTGTTCCTCAATGCCCTGCGGCGCAGCGCGGCGGAGAACGGCGTGGCGGTGCATGCCGGCGTGCTGCTGGGCAGCGAGGTTCAGCTTCTGGCTACGCCAAGCGTTGCAGAAGACCTGGGCCGCACGATGCAAGCACTCGCCAGGTTCTATGTGGGCCCCTTCAATCGGCGGCAAGGGCGCGCCGGTGCGTTGTGGCAAAGCCGCTTCCGGGCCGCGCCGGTGGGCGGCGCGGCGGCCTTGCTGACCTGCATGCTATACATCGAACAAGCGCCGCGTCGGGCCGGTGTGGCGGTGGCGGCGGTCGACTTCCCTTGGTCAAGTGCAGCGGACCACGCCGGCATTCGAAATAACCCGATGTGGGCCGCAGTGCCCCCTTCGTCCGGCTACTGGCAGCTGGGCAACACACCCTTCGAGCGTGAGGCCGCTTACGCCGCCTTGCTCGAGTCGCCTCTCGCGGCGACCGCGGTGGCGAGCGTGGAGGCCACCACGCAGCAAGGCTGGGCGATGGGATCTGGCGAGTTTATTGCTAGCCTAGCTGCGGAAACAGCGAGGCGATCGGTTGCCCTGCCGCGGGGCCGACCGCGAAAGGCGGTCTGACCTTGGCCGTGGACCGGCCCGCAATGGCCATTTGATGTGTCCCTAATTAGTTTGAATCCACACGACCTAAGAAATTTAATAGTGTCTGACCCCATTTAAAAGCGATTGATGCTGTTGCTGCACTGCAGTATTCTCGTTTCTCGAGAAAGCCAGCCTGCGAGAACGTCATGCGCCTCAACCAACCTGCCCCCAGTTCCGCAGCTGCTGCATCCCCTGCCGAGATCGAGATCGCCACGCGCGCCGGTCTCTATGACCCCCGCAACGAGCACGATTCCTGCGGAGTCGGCTTCGTGGCGCACATCAAGGGCCGCAAGGCGCACAGCATCGTTCAGCAGGGGCTGAAGATTCTTGAGAATCTCGACCACCGGGGCGCAGTCGGTGCCGACAAACTGATGGGTGACGGCGCCGGCATCCTGATCCAGATTCCTGACGAGTACTACCGCGCCGAGATGGCGGTGCTCGGCATTGAGCTGCCGCCGCCCGGCGAATACGGTGTCGGCATGATCTTCCTGCCGAAGGAGCATGCGTCGCGCTTGGCCTGTGTGCAGGAACTCGAACGTGCGGTGAAGGCCGAAGGCCAAATCTTGCTCGGCTGGCGCGACGTGCCGGTCGATGCCGAGATGCCGATGTCGCCGACCGTGCGCCTGAAGGAGCCGATCCTCAAGCAGATCTTCATCGGCCGCGGCCCCGACGTGATCGTGCCCGACGCGCTCGAACGAAAGCTCTACGTGATCCGCAAGACCGCGTCGAGCGCGATCCAGGCGTTGAAGCTCACGCACAGCCGCGAGTATTACGTGCCCAGCATGAGCTGCCGCACCATCATCTACAAAGGCTTGCTGCTCGCCAACCAAGTCGGCAAGTACTACAAAGACCTGCAAGACCCGCGCGTCACTTCGGCGCTGGCGCTGGTGCACCAGCGCTTTTCGACCAACACCTTTCCCGAGTGGCCGCTTGCGCACCCCTACCGCATGGTCGCGCACAACGGCGAGATCAACACCGTCAAGGGCAACTTCAACTGGATGCGCGCTCGTGAAGGCGTGATGAAGTCGCCGGTGCTGGGCGACGACCTGAAGAAGCTCTACCCGATCAGCTTCGAAAGCCAGTCTGATACCGCCAGCTTCGACAACACGCTTGAGCTGCTGGTGATGAGCGGTTATTCACTGGCCCACGCTGCGATGATGATGATCCCCGAAGCCTGGGAGCAGCACTCCACGATGGATGAGCGCCGCCGCGCGTTCTATGAGTACCACGCCGCGATGATGGAGCCCTGGGACGGCCCGGCCGCAATGGTCTTCACCGACGGCCGCCAGATCGGCGCCACCCTTGACCGCAACGGCCTTCGCCCCACGCGCTACATCGTCACCGACGACGACTTGGTGGTCGGCGCTTCGGAGTCGGGTGTGCTGCCCATGATCGCCGAGAACCGCATCGTCAAGAAGTGGCGGCTGCAGCCCGGCAAGATGCTGCTGATCGACCTGGAACAGGGCCGCATTATCGAAGACGAAGAGCTGAAAAACCAGTTTGCCTCGGCCAAGCCCTACCGCCAATGGATCGAGAGCGTGCGCGTCAAGCTCGAAGAGGTGCCAGCCGGCGCGCCGCGGCCCGCGCCGAGCGAATCGCTGCTCGACCGCCAGCAGGCCTTCGGCTACACCCAGGAAGATCTGAAGTTCCTGCTGAGCCCAATGGCGCAGGCCGGCGAAGAAGGCATCGGCTCCATGGGCAACGACTCACCGTTGGCGGTGCTGTCCGATAAAAACAAGCCGCTCTATAACTACTTCAAACAGTTGTTCGCGCAAGTCACGAACCCGCCGATCGACCCGATTCGAGAGGCGATCGTGATGTCGCTCGTCTCCTTCATCGGACCGAAGCCGAACTTGCTCGACATCAATGCGGTGAACCCGCCGATGCGGCTCGAAGTGCCGCAGCCGATCCTCGACTTCGACGACATGGCGCGGCTGCGCGAGATTGAAAAGCACACCAGCGCGAAGTTCAAGAGCTATGAGCTGAACATTACCTACCCGCTGGCGTGGGGCGATGAAGGCGTGGAAGCCAAGCTGGCTTCACTGTGCGCCGAGTGCGTGGACGCGATCCGAAGCGGCCACAACATCCTGATCATCAGCGACCGGCAGATGAACCGCGACTTCGTGGCGATCCCTGCGGTGCTGGCGCTCTCCGCTATCCACCAGCATCTGGTGCGCGAGGGCTTGCGCACGACCGCCGGTCTGGTCGTTGAGACCGGGTCAGCGCGCGAGGTGCATCATTTTGGTGTGCTTGCCGGCTATGGCGCGGAAGCCGTGCACCCGTACCTGGCGATGGAAACACTGGCGTCTATTCACAAGGAGCTGACGGGCGACCTCTCGGCCGAGAAAGCCGTCGTCAACTACGTGAAGGCGGTCGGCAAGGGACTTTCGAAGATCATGTCCAAGATGGGCGTGTCGACCTACATGTCGTATTGCGGCGCGCAGTTGTTCGAAGCAATTGGTCTCGACAAGCCGATGGTCGAGAAGTACTTCCGCGGCACCGCGAGCCAGGTGGGCGGCATCGGTGTGTTCGAGGTCGCCGAAGAAGCGATACGCATGCACAAGGCGGCCTTCGGCGACGACCCGGTATTGGCCGACATGCTCGACGCCGGCGGCGAATACGCCTGGCGCGTGCGCGGCGAAGAACACATGTGGACGCCGGATGCAATCGCCAAGCTGCAGCACGCGGCCCGCGCCAACAAGTTTGAAACCTACAAGGAATACGCGCAGATCATCAACGACCAGTCGCACCGCCACATGACGCTGCGCGGCCTGTTCGAATTCAAGTTCGACCCGGCGAAGTCGATTCCGCTTGCCAGCGTGGAGCCCGCTGCAGAGATCGTCAAGCGCTTCGCCACTGGCGCGATGTCGCTTGGTTCGATCAGTACCGAGGCACACGCGAACCTCGCGGTCGCAATGAACCGCATCGGTGGCAAGAGCAACACCGGCGAAGGCGGTGAAGACCCTGCGCGCTACCGCAATGAGCTCAAGGGCATTCCGATCAAGCAGGGCACGAAGTTCAGTGACGTAATTGGGCCGGGCAACATCCAGGTCGACTTCGAGCTGAACGAGGGCGACTCGCTGCGTTCGAAGATCAAGCAGGTGGCGTCGGGCCGCTTCGGCGTCACGACCGAATACCTGGTCTCGGCCGACCAGTTGCAGATCAAGATGGCACAAGGCGCCAAGCCGGGCGAGGGCGGGCAACTGCCGGGTGGCAAGGTCACCGACTACATCGGCAAGCTGCGTTATTCGGTGCCCGGCGTCGGCCTCATTTCGCCGCCGCCGCACCACGATATCTATTCGATCGAAGATCTTGCGCAACTCATACACGACCTGAAGAACGCAAATCAGCGCGCCAGCATCAGCGTCAAGCTCGTCAGCGAAGTGGGCGTGGGCACCATCGCCACTGGCGTGGCCAAGGCCAAGGCCGACCACGTGGTGATCGCGGGCCACGACGGTGGCACGGGTGCCTCGCCGTGGAGCTCGATCAAACACGCCGGCACGCCGTGGGAACTGGGCTTGGCCGAAACCCAGCAAACGCTGGTGCTAAACCGCCTGCGCTCGCGCATCCGCGTGCAGGCCGATGGCCAGATGAAGACCGGCCGAGACGTCGTGATCGGCGCCTTGCTCGGCGCTGACGAGTTCGGGTTCGCGACCGCCCCGCTGGTGGCCGAAGGCTGCATCATGATGCGCAAGTGCCACCTCAACACCTGCCCGGTCGGCGTGGCTACTCAAGACCCGGTGCTGCGTGCCAAATTCCAGGGTCGGCCCGAACACGTGGTGAACTTTTTCTTCTTCGTGGCCGAAGAGGCGCGCCAGATCATGGCGCAGCTCGGCATTGCTCAGTTCGAAGACCTGATCGGCCGCGCCGACCTGCTCGACACCAAGAAGGGCTTGGCCCACTGGAAGGCCAAGGGCCTCGACTTCAGCCGGATCTTCCAATTGCCTGCGGCCCCGGCCGACGTGGCGCGCCGCAACACCGAGCTGCAAGACCACGGCCTCTCAAGCGCGCTCGACGTGAAGCTGATCCAGAAGGCCATGCCGGCGCTGGAGCGTGGCGAGAAGGTTCAGTTCATCGAGCAGGTGCGCAACGTCAACCGCACTGTCGGGGCCATGCTCTCGGGTGAGCTGATCCGCCGCCATCCCGAAGGCCTGCCCGACCAGAGCATCTTCATGCAGATGGAAGGCACGGGTGGCCAAAGCTTCGGCGCGTTTCTGGCCAAGGGCATCACGATCTACCTGATCGGCGACGCCAACGACTACACCGGCAAGGGCCTGAGCGGCGGCCGCATCGCGATCCGCCCGAGCATCGAATTCCGCGGTGATGCCACGCAGAACATCATCGTCGGCAACACCGTGCTTTACGGTGCGACCAGTGGTGAAGCCTTCTTTCGCGGTGTGGCGGGCGAACGGTTTGCGGTGCGCCTGTCGGGCGCTACCGCGGTGGTCGAAGGCACCGGCGACCACGGCTGCGAATACATGACGGGTGGCACGGTCGTTGTGCTGGGCAAGACCGGGCGAAACTTCGCTGCCGGCATGAGCGGCGGCATGGCCTACGTGTACGACGAAGACGGCACGTTCGCCTCGCGCTGCAACACCGCGATGGTGTCGCTTGACAAAGTGCTGAGCGCTGCTGAACAAGAAGCCGCCGCAAACCACGGCTTGTGGCACCAGGCTCAGACCGACGAAACACTGCTGAAGAAGCTGATCGAAGACCACCACAAGTGGACAGGCAGCCTGCGCGCGCGCCACATCATGGACCATTGGGTCGAGTCGCGCGCCAAGTTCGTCAAGGTGTTTCCTATCGAATACAAGCGCGCGCTCGGCGAGCAGGCGGTCAAGACAGCGTTGCTTGGTAGCGAGTCAAAGGCGGTGCAAGAAGCCGACAACACGGTCCCCAAGACCAAGGACGCGGCGCCTAAAAGAAAGCCCGTTCCAGCGAAGTAAGCAGCATTTTTTCAGCAACACGACCACACGAGACATCATGGGCAAAGTCACCGGCTTCATGGAATACGAGCGCCTGGAAGAGGGCTACGCGCCCGTCGCCCAGCGTTTGAAGAACTACAGCGAATTCGTGATCGGCCTGAAAGACGCCGATGCGAAAGTGCAGAGTGCGCGCTGTATGGACTGCGGCACGCCGTTTTGCAACAACGGCTGCCCGGTCAACAACATCATTCCCGACTTCAACGACCTTGTGTACCGCGGCGACTGGAAAAACGCCTTCGCCGTGCTCGATTCGACCAACAACTTCCCCGAGTTCACCGGCCGCATCTGCCCCGCACCGTGCGAAGCGGCCTGCACGCTGAACGTGAACGACGACGCGGTCGGCATCAAGAGCATTGAACACGCGATCATCGACCGCGCCTGGGCCGAAGGCTGGGTCGTGCCGCGCATGGCCAAGCACAAGAGCGGCCGACGAATCGCCGTCGTCGGCTCCGGCCCGGCTGGCATGGCGGCGGCGCAGCAACTCGCCCGCGCCGGCCACGACGTGACGCTCTTCGAGAAAAACGATGCCATCGGCGGCCTGCTGCGCTATGGCATTCCCGACTTCAAGATGGAGAAGACGCACATCGACCGGCGCGTGGCGCAAATGCAGGCCGAAGGCGTGACGATGCGCACTGGCGTGCTGGTGGGCAAGCTCCACGATCCACTGGGCAAAGAGAGCAAGGTCACCAATTGGGCCAAGGAAACCATCTCGCCCGAACAGCTGAAGGCGGAGTTCGATGCCGTGTTGCTGACCGGCGGCGCCGAAGCCTCGCGGGACCTTCCGGTGCTGGGGCGCGATCTGGACGGCATTCACTTCGCGATGGAGTTCCTGCCGCAGCAGAACAAGATCAACGCGGGCGGCAAGATCAAGGGGCAGTTGCGAGCCGACGGCAAGCACGTCGTCGTGATCGGCGGTGGCGACACCGGCAGCGACTGCGTGGGCACAAGCAACCGCCATGGTGCGGCGAGCGTCACTCAGTTCGAACTGATGCCGATGCCGCCCGAGCACGAGAACAAGCCACTGGTGTGGCCCTACTGGCCGGTCAAGTTGCGCACCTCGTCGAGCCACGAAGAAGGTTGCGAGCGCGAATTTGCGATCGCCACCAAGGAATTTATCGGCGGGGAGGGCAAGGACAAGGGCAAGGTCAAGGCGCTGAAGGCGGTGCACGTCGAATGGCAGGGCGGCAAGATGGTTGAAGTGGCGGGGAGCGAATATGTGCTGCCGGCCGACCTGGTGCTGTTGGCTATGGGTTTCGTCAGCCCGGTCGCGGGCGTGCTCGAGGCGTTCGGCGTCGACAAGGACGCGCGTGGCAACGTGAAGGCGAGCGTGGACTTCATCGGTGGTTATGCAACCAACGTGGCCAAGGTGTTCGCCGCGGGCGATATGCGGCGTGGCCAATCGCTCGTGGTCTGGGCGATTCGCGAAGGCCGCCAGGCGGCCCGTGCAGTCGACGAATTCCTGATGGGGTCGAGCGACTTGCCGCGCTGAGCCGGCGAAGCTAAGCACTTGTTGCAGCTCAGGTGGCGTGCGTTCGCGGTTGCCCTGTGCAACTTCACACGCGCTTGGGTCCAACGCGAAACGACGCTCTGTCAAAGCGGGTTAAGGTGTTCCACTCGTGACTGGGACTGCGCCTGCCCCTGCGCAGGCCCCATGCGACAATCTTTTGAGCAATGCTGGCGGTCGGCCATTTGGCCGCTCCGTGAACCTCACCCGCGACAAGAACACCTGACGAATGCCGAGTGAAACCACCCAGCCGACTACCGATCACTTGCCCCCGGTCAAGCTGATAGAAATCGACCGCGTCAGCTTCGGATACGACGCCAGCCGCATCATCCTCAATGATGTGACGCTCGACTTTGAGCGAGGCAAGGTCACAGCGATCCTCGGCGGCTCGGGCTGTGGCAAGACCACCTTGCTTCGCTTGATCGGCGGGGTGCACCCGGCCACGAAGGGCGTCGTGCGATTCGACGGTGAAGTGGTCGACGCCCGCAACAAAGATCAGCTCTTCAAGCTCCGCCGCCGCCTGGGAATGTTGTTCCAGTTTGGCGCCTTGTTCACCGACCTGTCGGTGTTCGAGAACGTGGCGTTTCCGCTGCGCGAGCACACCGACCTGGCCGAGCCCATGATCCGCGACATCGTGTTGATGAAGTTGAACGCGGTCGGCCTGCGGGGCGCCGCGCAACTGCGAATTTCGGAAATATCGGGCGGCATGGCGCGTCGGGTTGCGCTGGCCCGCGCGGTGGCGCTCGATCCAGAAGTCATCATGTACGACGAGCCCTTCGCTGGCCTCGACCCGATCTCGATGGGCGTAGCCGCCAACTTGATCCGCACGCTCAACGACACCACGGGCGCCACCTCACTGATCGTGTCGCACGACGTGCAGGAGTGTTTTGCGATCTGCGATCACGCCTATCTGCTGTCGTCGCAAGGGCGCGTCGTGGCGCACGGCAAGCCGACGGAACTGAACGCCTCGGAAGACCCGGAAGTGCGCCAGTTCATTCGCGGTGAACCCGACGGTCCGGTGCGTTTTCACTATCCAGCACGGCCGCTGGTCGAAGATTTCGGGGTGCCAGCGTGAGCGGCCTGGTGAGTTATGTCGGCCGCACCTCGCTCGGTATCCTGCAAGAGATTGGCCACCACGCGTTCTTCTTTTACGACTTGCTGCGCAACATTCCAGCCGCCCTGCGCCGGCCGTTTCTCGTGGTGGCGCAGATTCATTCGATCGGCAATTTGTCGCTCGTGATCATCATGTCGTCGGGCCTGGCGGTTGGCTTCGTGCTGGCGCTGCAGATGTACTACGCGCTGGTCACCTACGGCGCGGCCGAGTCGCTCGGCCTGATCGTGAACCTGTCGCTGGTGCGCGAACTCGGGCCGGTTGTCACGGCGCTGTTGTTCGCGGGTCGCGCCGGCACCTCGCTCACCGCTGAGATTGGTCTGATGAAAGCCGGCGAACAACTCGCCGCGATGGAGATGATGGCCATCGATCCGAAGAGCCGCGTGCTGACGCCGCGTTTTCTTGGGGGCATCGTCTCGATGCCGATCCTGGCGATCCTGTTCTCAGCGGTCGGCATTCTCGGCGCCTACGTCGTTGCCGTGCTGTTGATCGGCGTTGATTCCGGCAACTTTTGGTCGATCATGCAAAGCAGCGTTGACGTGAAGCGCGACGTGGGCAACGGCGTTGTCAAGAGCATCGTTTTCGGCGTGATTTGTACGTTTGTGGCGGTCTACCAGGGTTATGAAGCCAAGGCCACGCCCGAGGGCGTGGCAAACGCCACCACACGCACGGTCGTCATCGCGTCGCTCGGCGTGCTGGCCATGGACTTCGTGCTCACGGCGCTGATGTTCTCGACACCGTAGAACCAGATTGAAGGGAAAGAACAATGGGTAAAAAGGGAATTGAAACCATGGTGGGCGTGTTTGTGCTGCTCGGCGTGGCGGGCCTCGTGTTCCTCGCGCTGAAGGCCGCAAACCTCGGCAGCTTCAGTGCCGGCGACACCTACACGCTGATGGCGAAGTTCGACAACATCGGTGGGCTGAAGGTTCGCGCACCGGTGCGAAGCGCCGGCGTCACGGTCGGTCGGGTCGCTTCGATCACGCTCGACGCCAAAACCTACCAGGGCGTGGTGCGTCTAGAGATGGAACGCAATGTCCAGTTCCCCAACGACTCTTCGGCGCGCATTCTCACCTCTGGACTGCTCGGTGACCAATACGTTGGCCTGGAAGCGGGCGCCGAAGAAAAGGTCTTCGCCGCGGGCGATTTGATCAAGTCGACGCAGTCGGCGGTCGTGCTCGAAAGCCTGATCAGCCAGTTTCTCTTCAGCAAGGCGGCTGACGTCGGCTCCACTGCGGCACCGGCCGGGGCAGGAGCGAAGAAGTGAATCAGCCGAGCAGATCGAAACGCTTGGCCTCGGCCGTGTTGCTGGCCGCAACGCTGCTGTTAGGTGCCTGCGCCACGATTCAAGGCACAGGCATTAGCCCCGGCCAGAAGCTCGACCCCTGGGAAAGTTGGAACAGAAAGGTTTTTGCTTTCAACGAAGGGGTCGACGAGAACCTCTTGAAGCCGGTGGCCACCGTGTATTCCAAGGTCGTGCCTCAGTTCGTGCGGCGCAGTGTTGACAACTTCTTCGGCAACGCGGCCGACGCCTGGTCGGCAGTGAACAACTTACTTCAAGGCAAGGTGCAACTGGCGGTCGAAGACACGGTGAGGTTCACCACCAACAGCGTGTTCGGCTTCATCGGCTTGATCGACATCGCCACTGAGTTCGGGCTCGACCACCACTACGAAGATTTCGGCCAGACTCTGGGGCACTGGGGTTTCAGGCCCGGCGCCTATGTGGTGTGGCCCCTGTTCGGGCCCTCGACGGTGCGTGATTCCATCGCGCTGCTGCTCGACCGCTCGGTGTCGCCAGCGCTCGTTCTCAACAATGGTGGCGCGCAGTGGGGCATCACTGGCCTGCAGGTGGTCAACACGCGCGCCAACCTGCTCGGTGCCAGCCGCCTGCTCGACGACATCGCGCTCGATAAATATTCCTTCCTGCGCGATGCCTACCTGCAGCGCCGCCGCAGCCTCGTGTTCGACGGCGACGAGCCCGCCTCTGCGGCGGCCAGTACGTTCGAACCCGCTGCGCCTGCTTCCGCCGCCTCTGGGGCCACGAAGTGATCACTGGTGCGCGCTGGTGAACCAATCAGGCTATCGCAGCGTTGAGGGATGCGGCGCGCATAAATCAAACGTTCGGCGCCGTCTCAGAGAAGCAGCGGACGCTTTCCGGCCCGCGTATTAAAAGGATATTGATGACCACGACCCCAATCAGCGTATGGCTCTCGGCGGCGGCACTCTGCCTCGGCTGTGCGTTCGCACAAGCCCAGACCGCCAAGACGCCCGATGCCCTCATCCAAGAAGTCTCTGTCGACGTGCTTGACTCGGTTCGCAGCGATAAGTCGATCAAAGACGGCGACGTTCAAAAAGTCATCGCGCTTGTCGACGCCAAGGTCATCCCTCACTTCAACTTCCAGAGAATGACAGCCTCGGCTGTGGGTCGCTACTGGCGCCAGGCCACACCCGAGCAGCAGAAGAAGTTGCAACAGGAATTCAAACTGCTGCTCGTGCGCACCTACTCCGGCGCGCTCGCGCAGGTGCGCGACCAGACCGTGCAGCTCAAGCCGATGCGCTCCAGCCCCGAAGACAAAGAAGTGATCGTGCGCACCGAGATCCGTGGCCGTGGTGACCCGATCCAGCTCGACTACCGACTCGAACAGGTAGCCGGTGGCTGGAAGATCTACGACGTGAATGTGCTCGGCATCTGGCTTGTAGAGAACTATCGCAATAGTTTCTCGCAGGAGATCGCTGCGAACGGCATCGACGGCTTGATCGCGAAGATGGCCGAACGCAACGCGAAAGCCTCGGCCGGCGGCGGCAAGGGCTGATCACGATGTTGCTGCTGCCCGCCACCATCACCGCGCTTGAAGCGCGCAACACTCAGCGCCTGCTTTCGCAGGCGCTGAGTAACGAACCCGAGAGTGGGGCGTTGGTCGATGCTTCCAACCTGCAGCAGTTCGACTCGTCAGCCCTGGCAGTACTGCTCGAATGCCGGAGACTTGCAGAGTCTTTCGGCAAGGCGTTCACGGTGCGCAACCCGCCGCCCAAACTCGAGGCTCTGGCCAAGCTCTACGGCGTGGACGTGCTTTTGTTTCGCAAAGCTTCACCCACGGCTTAGGTTTTCATTCGTGAGCCCGCAGCGCGCCGCGGCCTGAACTTCGCCCACAAACGCCAGCCCAGCAACGCCGCGATCACCCCGGCATAGAGGGCTACTTCGGCATAGTTGTTCTTTGCCGAACGCATCCAGAAAAAGTGCAGCAGGCCGAGCAGCACAACCGCATAAACCAGCCGGTGCAAAACCTGCCAGCGTTGCGCGCCCAGCGCCTTGATGGCACGGTTGAAAGAGGTCAGCGCCAGCGGCGACATCAAAAGCAGCGCGCTGCTGCCAACAAGGATGAACGGGCGTTTAACGATATCGCGCACGATGTCATCAAACACCAGGCCCATGTCGAGCCAGCTGTAGCACAGGAAATGCAGGCAGCCGTAGAAGAAGGCGAACAGGCCCAGCATGCGCCGAAAGCGCGCCAGAGCCGGTTGCCGGGTGATCGTGCGCAGCGGCGTGACAGCCAGCGTGATGCACAGGAAACGCAACGTCCAGTCGCCGGTCGAGCGGATCAGCGCTTCGGCCGGGTTTGCACCGAGCGCGTCGGCCGATGCGCCATAGACGAGCCACATCAGAGGCATCAGGCACAGCACGAACAGCGCAGCCTTGGCCGCCGGCCGCAGCAGCATCGGCTTGGGCCGAGGCGCCGCAGCTGGTGCGCCGCGCGGTGGCAGTACGGTGGTCGGGGTCATCATCTCCATGGCGCGCCGATCAGTAGTACTTCTTCAGGTCCATGCCGGCGTACAAATGGCCCACCTGGGATTCGTAGCCGTTGAACATGAGCGTGGGTCGTTTCTTCGCGAAAAGCCCGTCTTCGCCAATGCGGCGCTCAGTTGCCTGGCTCCAGCGCGGGTGATCGACTGTCGGGTTCACGTTCGAATAAAACCCGTACTCATTCCTCGCCGCCTTATTCCACGCGGTGCTCGGCTCTTTGTCGACGAAGCGGATCTTGACGATCGACTTGCCACTCTTGAAGCCATACTTCCACGGCAGCACCATGCGCACCGGCGCTCCGTTTTGGTTCGGCAAGACTTCCCCGTAGAGGCCGAACCCCAGCAGGGCGAGCGGATGCATGGCTTCGTCCATGCGGAGCCCTTCGACATAAGGCCATTCGAGTACGCGTGAGCCCACGAAAGGCATCGTCTTCGGGTCTGCCAGCGTCACAAACTCCACGTACTTCGCGTTGCCCGTGGGTTCGACTTTCCTGATAAGTTCAGACAACGAATAACCGACCCACGGAATCACCATTGACCAGCCTTCTACGCAGCGCAGTCGGTAGATGCGCTCTTCCATCGGGGCGAGCTTGAGCAACTCGTCGAGGTCGAACGTCTTAGGCTTTTTGACCTCGCCTTCGATCACAACCGTCCAGGGCCGCGTCTTCAGCGTGTGGGCGTTTTGCGCTGGGTCGGTCTTGTCGGTGCCGAATTCGTAGAAGTTGTTGTAACTCGTCGCGTCGCTATAAGCCGTAGGTTTTTCCATCGTCACGCCGCCGGCCGCCGTGCTGCGCACCCCGGCCAAGGCCGCAAGTTTGTTGGGCCGCGCCACCTGCGCGAGCGCATCACGCCCCGCCCAAGAGGCCAGGGTCGCGCCAGCGGCGCCGGTGGCCAGCAGCTTGAGCACGTCACGGCGGCCTTGGTAGGCGGCCGCCGGCGTGATTTCTGACGCACGGGCGTGGATGAAACCTCGATTCTTGAGAAAATGCATGGGGCGGGTCCGGTAGACGTTCAACGCTTTTGTCGCCCGTCAGCGAGCGGTTCTTACGGTGCTGCTGCCCGCGGGGGCGCAGCAGTTCGTCTGTTTTAAGCACGACGGCACAAATAAATTCGATGCGTTTCGGGTCTGAGCGCCGCGGAAACCACCGCGAAATCGAGGTCTCGCGAGGGTTTGCAACGCAGCCATGGGCTGGCCTACAGCGTCGGCCCTGCTAAACCGCCACACCTCGCATGAACCCTCACTTTTCGGCCTAAATGTTGCTGCTTTAATCCCCTGAATTCGATAATCGAGTGGTTTGATTACTAGGGGGTTTGACGATGAGCACGCCGGACCTCTTTCGCTCGAGGTTGGATCAGATGATTGATCTGCGGCATCCGCTGGCCGTTTTGTCCACGCGGCTGCCGTGGGGCTCGATTGAAGCGGCGGTGGCGGCCAAGCTGGCCCACCAGGCCAAGCCTGCCAAGCGTTTGGCGGGCATCGATCTTGCCGGTGCATTCGAAGGTGAATTCGGCGGTGGCACCAGGCCGGCCGGCCGCCCGCGCTTGCCCGTTCGCTTGATGGTCAGCCTGCTTTACTTGAAGAACAGCTTCAACTGCAGGCGCTGAGATGAATTCTGCAGGACCAACTCGATAGCGCTTGTCGGGGCTTGACCCTGTGGACCCACCGTAATCGAGCAGGCCAGTCCGCTCGCTGGGCTGATCTGCCTCAGGTGAATGCCCCCTTAAAGCGCCGACCAATTTTTTTACCAGCGCGTTTAAACCAATTGCCAGCGGTGTCCCAGGCCTCTTCTCCAAAATCTCTAATATTATCCAAGGCTTCTCTGCCCAGTTCCAGAATAGACGAGAGAGCTTTCTCACCGTATTGAGTAATGGCGGAGAGGGCATCCTGTCCATAGCCCTCGATGGCTGAGAGGGCCCTTTCACCGTATTGCGAAATGGCTGAAAGAGCCTCTTGGCGAAAATCGGTAATGGCTGAGAGGGCCCTTTCACCGAATTGCGCGATGGCTGAGAGAGCCTCTTGACCGAAATCTACGATGGCAGAGAGCGCTTTCTCCCCGTATGCGGCGACCGCATTAATAACATCGCCGCCAAAATTCTTGTAGGCATTATAAAACTTGTTGCCAAACTGCTTTAAACCATCGACAAATTGTTGACCGAAGTCTCTGATGCCGTTTCCTATTTTCCCA
>JBBRPV010000032.1:0-42481 GCA_038227445.1 Burkholderiales bacterium
AGCCATGGCCCTTGCCGTGAACCACGCGCACGCAGCGCAGACCAGCATGGTGGGCTTCGCGCAGGAAGCTGGCGAGGCGTTCCCGCGCTTCGTCGCGGCGCAGGCCGTGCAGGTCGAGCTGGGCCTGGATCGCCCACACGCCGCGGCGCAGCTTGCGCACCACCTCGGGCCCGATGTCGCTGCGGCGGAAAGACAGCGTGTCGTCGGTTTCGAGGAGCGATTCGACGTCGAATTCGTCGGAAATGGCCTCCATCATCACGGCGGCCTCGTCCCGTAACCGCTGGCGAGGAATCGGGGCAGGGCGTGGCGCGCAGGGCGGTGCCGGGACATGTTTCTTTAGCGGCGCAACGTCCCCCACGCTCAGCGCAAACAGGTTGCGCTCGCGTGCTTCGCGCGCCGCCCGTTTCTGCTCGCGCGCCTGGTTCATGGCCGTTTCGCGGGCCGCGTCTTGCAGCGCACGCTTGAGCAGACCGAGTTCGTCGAGGGCGCGCGCTTTCACGGTGGGCTCACAACAATCCGCGTTCGGCGAAAGAGATCACGTCGGTGTGGCCGACCACCATGTGGTCGAGAACGCGAACGTCGATCAGCGCCAGTGCGCTCTGCAGCGTTTGCGTCAGCAGTTCGTCGGCGCGAGACGGTTCGGCAGCGCCCGACGGGTGGTTGTGCGCGAAGATCACAGCCGAGGCTTGCAGGTCAAGTGCACGTTTGACCACTTCTCGCGGGTAGACGGCAGCCTGTGTCAGCGTACCGCGGAACATCTCTTCGAGCTTGATCAGCCGTGTCTGAGCGTCGAGAAACAGCACTGCAAAAACTTCATGATCGAGCGCGCCGAGTTGAAGTTGCAGGTAGGTCTTGACCTTGCCCGGCGAATCGAACACCGGGCGCTGGCTGAGTTCACGCGTGAGCGCGCGGCGCGCCAGCTCGATCACCGCGGCGATCTCAGCACGCTTGGCCGGGCCCAGGCCCTTGATGCCTTTCAGCTCGTGCGGCCCGGCATGCAGCAGGCCTTGCAGACCACCGAAATGGTCGAGCATCTGCTGCGCCAGCTGCAACACCGACACGCCCTTCATTCCGGTGCGCAGCAGCAAGGCAATGAGCTCGGCATCGGCCAAAGCGGCCGGGCCGTGCGCGAGTAGTTTTTCGCGAGGGCGGGCGTCGGCCGGAATGTCTTTAAGCACCATGGTGGGTCTCATTCGGGCGCGATCACGCCAACTCGTAAAATCCGGGTCAGTCTATGGCACCACAGTGCGCCGCCAAGGAAACCGCTTGAACCAAGTCGAACCCGGGTCGTTCCTGACCCTGCACTACCGTCTCGCCGGCCCTGACGGCAAAGACCTCGTCAACACCTTCAACGACAAGCCCGCCACGCTCTCGATGGGCACCGGCGAGTTGGTCTCGGCCATGGAACAGTTGTTGATCGGCCTGCCCGAGGGCACGCACAAATCGTTCGAGCTGGCTGCGGGCGAAGCGTTTGGCCAACGTAACCCCGAGATGCTGCAACGCGTGAAGCGCTCTTTGCTCGACGAGCTGGGCGACCCTGATGAGCGTTACAGCGTTGGGGACGTCGTGCAGTTCCCCACACCCGACGGCAAAGCGGCTTATGCCGGCGTGCTGCGCGAGATCGACGGCGACGTGATGGTGTTTGATTTCAACCATCCGCTGGCGGGCCGGCCGGTGACCTTCGAAGTAAAATTGATAGGGGTGCTCTGATGCATGGTGAACTCAAAGAGATCGTTCTGGCAGAGCCGCGGGGCTTCTGCGCTGGAGTTGATCGCGCGATCGAGATTGTCGAGCGCGCGCTCACCAAGTTCGGTGCGCCGATCTATGTGCGCCACGAGATCGTGCACAACACGTACGTGGTGAACGACCTGAAGTCCAAGGGCGCGATCTTCATCGAAGACCTGGCCGACGTGCCGCCCGGTGCCACGCTGGTGTTCAGCGCGCACGGCGTGTCGCAGGCGACTCGGAGCGAGGCGGCGCAGCGCGGGTTCAGCGTATTCGATGCCACCTGCCCGCTCGTCGCCAAGGTGCACGTGGAGGTGGCCAAGCTGCACCGCGAGGGTTATGACTTCATCATGATCGGGCACAAGGGCCACCCCGAGGTCGAAGGCACGATGGGGCAACTGAGCGAGGGCATCTACCTCGTGGAAGACGTGGCCGACGTGGGCCGAGTTCAAGTCGCGCAGAGCGACAAGCTCGCCGTGGTGACGCAGACCACGCTGTCAGTCGACGACGCCGCGGAAATACTCGCGGCGGTGAAGCGGCGTTTTCCGCGGGTGCGTGAGCCGAAACTGCAAGACATCTGCTACGCCACGCAGAATCGGCAAGACGCTGTGAAAGTGCTCGCGCCCAAGGTCGACATCGTGATCGTGGTTGGCAGCCCCACCAGTTCCAACAGCAACCGCCTGCGAGAACTGGCGCAGCGACTGGGCACCGAGGCCTACATGGTCGATGGCCCTGACGACTTGCGCGCCGAGTGGTTCGAAGGCAAACGCAGTGTGGGTCTGACTGCCGGCGCATCGGCGCCTCACATCCTGGTGCAGCAAGTGATCGAGCGTTTGCGTGCGCTGGGCGCGGTGTCGGTGCGCAGCCTGCCTGGCGTTGAAGAAACGATCAACTTCCCTTTGCCTCTCGGGCTGGGTGACAAGTCGATGGCGGCGGTGACTGCCGCCAAGACGTGATGACCCGCTTCAGCGCGGGACGCGTGGGTGGAACTTGATCGCGTGTTGAACCGGCGTGCTCGCGGCGGGCTTCTTTTCGGAACGGTCGCAACCGTCGCAGCCGCAGCCCGATTCGGCCTGCGCCGCCTTCCGCAGCCGCGCTTCTACCCGCCGCGGCAGGCGCGGCAGGCGCAACGCCGTGATTGCCAGAGAACGCCTGGCGGCTGAGGGCATCAGCGTCCACAGTGCATAGGCGCTGCAAGCAGCGACCAGCAGGACCACGATCAACAATTGCACGGCTTCAACCTCCGAAATACAACGTGAGCCGGTAGGTGGCGAAAGCCGCCACGTAGGCCAGCGCGAACAGGTAGGCTGCCATCAGTACGGGGTAGCGCCAGGAGTTGGTCTCGCGCTTCACGACCGCCAGCGTAGAGATGCATTGCGGCGCGAACACATACCAAGCGAGCAGCGAGTAGGCGGTCGCGAGTGACCAGCCTCTGGCGATCACCGGCGAAAGCGCGTCGGCCACTTCACCGCCGGCGGCCGACATCGAATAAACCGTGCCAAGCGCGCCCACAGCAACTTCGCGTGCCGCCAGGCCGGGGACCAGCGCGATCGAGATCTGCCAGTTGAAGCCGATCGGCGCGAACACGTGTTGCAGCGCCTGACCCAACCAGCCCGCGATGCTGTACTGGATTGCGGGGCCCGTGGATCCATCGGGCGGCGAAGGGTAGCTGGACAGGAACCACAGAATCACCGTCAGAGCGAAGATGATGCCGCCGACCCGCGCCATGAAGATCCGCGCACGCTCCCACAAGCCGATTGCGAGGTTGCGCAAGCCTGGCACGCGGTAGGGTGGAAGCTCAAGCATCAGCGGCTGGTAGCGGCTCTTGATCCATACACGCTTGAAGACCCAGGCCACACCCATTGCCGAGACCACACCGGCCACGTACAGACCGAAAAGCGTGAGCCCACGCAGGTTAAACCAGCCTACGTTGCGGTCGGGCACGAAAGCGCCAATCAGCAGCGCGTAGACGGGCAGGCGCGCCGAGCAGGTCATCAGCGGCGCGACCATGATCGTAGCGAGGCGATCTTTCCAGTTTGCGATCGTGCGAGTGGCCATGATGCCTGGAATGGCGCAAGCAAAACTCGACAGCAGCGGAATGAAAGCGCGGCCCGACAAACCGACCCGGCCCATCACGTTGTCGAGCAGGAATGCGGCGCGCGGCAGGTAGCCCGAGTCTTCGAGCAGCAGGATAAAGAAGAAAAGGATCAGGATCTGCGGCAGAAAAACGATGACGCTACCGGCGCCTGCGATCACTCCGTCGACGAGCAGGCTGCGCAGCGGGCCCTGCGTCATGTGCGCGGTGACCCATTCGCCCACGCCCGCCATCGACGCCTTGATCGCGTCCATTGGCACGGAGGCCCACGAAAACACCGCCTGGAAGATCAAGAACAGCACGGCCGACAGGATCGCGAGGCCCCACACCGGGTGCATCACGACGGCGTCGAGGCGGTGGTGAAAGCGCTGGAACTGCGCCGCGCCCGGAGCTGCCAGCGTGAGAATGCGCCGCACTTCGCGCTGCAGATCGGCAGAAGAACTGGGTTCTGGTTTTGACAGAGGCGTGGTGGGCGCCGAAGCAGGAGCGGGGGCAGCTCCGTTGAGCTGCCGCTCCATCAACACCAGCAAACCGGCGTGACCGTCGTGCTTGACAGCCACCGTTTCAACCACAGGGCAACCGAGCTCGGCCGCGAGCCTTTCCACGTCGATCACCAAGCCTTGCGAGCGTGCCACGTCGGCCATGTTGAGCGCGACCATCATCGGGCGGCCAAGCTGTTTGAGTTCCAGCACCAGGCGCAGGTTCATGCGCAGGTTGGTCGCATCGACCACCGCGATGATGGCGTCGGGAGCTGTTTCGCCAGCGCGGCGGCCTTCGATCACTTCTAGCGTGACCTGCTCGTCGGGTGTGGCCGGCGAAAGACTGTAGGCGCCCGGCAGGTCGACGACCGACACCGTCTGGCCGTTGCGCAGTCGTGCCAGGCCGATCTTGCGTTCAACCGTCACGCCAGCGTAGTTGGCGACCTTCTGGCGCGCGCCCGTGAGCAGGTTGAAGAGGGCGGTTTTTCCACAGTTCGGGTTGCCGACCAGGGCCACGCTCCACATTGCGGTGTGGTTCGGTGAATTCAGCGTGGGCTGCATGGCGCGTTCACAGTCTCTCAAACCGGGTGCACTTCGATGCACTGCGCTTCGAGCAGGCGCAAGCCGAACAGCGTTTCGCCGATCAGCACCGCCAGTGGCTCGCGCCCGCCAGGGCCGCGGCGCAGCAGTTGCACTGGTTCACCGGGAATAAAACCGAGTTCGCCAAGCCGACGCAGCGCCATGGCGTCGACCTCGACCGACGCCGACACCACACGCGACACCGTGGCGTGCGCGCCGTTGGCTAGTTCGTTGAGCAGCATGATCGTGTAAGCAGTTGGCAGTGACGCGCAGGTGAAGGCACATGCGAATGAGATTGTCTCTCATTTGGGCGTCTCCGGAGGTCTGCGCGGATTGACCTTTATCAAGGCGGAGTCAAACGCCGCGCCGGTGGCTCGCGATCAATGCGCCCATCGTGATGCCGACAAAAGCATGTGCCCAACCCAACGCGGGCCGAACCGCTTCAGATGCAAAGTAGTAAAGCAGGTAGCCGGTAAGTGAGAGCAGGGCGCCGAGCACGCACAGCAGCACGCCCGAGCTGCACTGGCCGGACCAGCGCCGCCGGTGGCTGAGCCGCCAGCCTTGCGGAACGTGCGCTGCAGCCAGCACGCCCAGCACGAACAATCCGGCGAAAGCGGCCAGGCCATGCAGGCGCAGGCTCCAGGCTTCGAGCGGGTTTGGCATGTCGCCGGCGCCTAGGCTGTAGTGCAGCAGCAGCCAGGCCGCGCCAGTCACGAGCAGCACAGCACCGCTGGTGTAAAGGGCGAAGCGTTGCCAGCGAATGAGGCGGTGGGCGTGGTGGCGCGGCGGGTGGTGGGCGCGGTTCATGCAAGCTCAGTGGAGCCACGCGCTGGCCGCGAAACGCGCCAGCAACGGGTGGGAAGTATCGCCGCTGATTGCCACCACCTTGGTCAGCGCGTCAGCCCACAGGCACAGCGGCGCGGCCACGCTGACGTGGCTGCTCGCATGCGGGTGGCCCTGGACCTGGGCCCGCAGGCTGTGCGCGCCGCCGGTAAGCTGCGAGCGACTGTGGCCGCCGAAGTGGCTGGTCGCAAAAGCGCCGTCGCGCAGCGTTGCGAATGGGCGCACACCGCCGGAGTGTTCGTCGCGCAGTTGCACTGGCAGATTCGTATTGCCGAAAGCGCGAAGGTCGCCGCCGGCGTTAACCCAACCCGCCTCGACACCGTGCGCGAGCAGGGCCTGCACGGCGCGGTCGACCGCATAACCCTTTCCGATGCCACCGAGGTCTAGCTTCACTGCATCGCTGAGCTTATGGAGCGTGTCGCCGTCACAAGACCAACCCGCGGGTGCGCTGCCCAGGCTGATGTCGAAAGCGCCAGCCGTGGCCAGCTGCAACTGCTGTGCGGCGTCGAGCACGTCGCGCATCGCCGACCGCATCGGCATCGATTCGCCCTCGCGCAGCGCGTGAAAGCGCGTCACGTCACTGCCCGCCTCGAAGAGCGAGAGACAAGCTTGCACCTCGCGCACGACGGCGAAGGCAGCCGCGAGCGCGGCGTGGCCTTCATCGCCCGCACCATGCAGACCGATTTCCAACAGCGTGCCGAGCAGCGGCTGGGCGCGGCGCAGCCAGAGGCCGGAATCACCTGCGGGAGTCATGTGAGCGCGCCACTGCGCCGCGCCAGCGCCACGACGGCAACGATGCGCCGCACGCCATCGGTCACGTGGGTGCAGCTCAGTGTGGCGCCGCTTATGTTGGCTATATCTTCGCCAACGCGCAACGCCGATGCGCCGCCCTTGCCGACGAACTGCTTGCGCCACGCCGGCAATCGAATCTCGAAGCCATGGCTCTCGCGATACGCCAGGATCTCCACCTGCTTGACCGCGCCGTCGAGCGCAACACCGACCGCGTAGCTGATCAGCTCGACCTTGCCGATCACGTCGTCGGTGATGACAAAGCCGAGCGCCGCGCCACCGCGCCGCGCCACGCGAATCGCCCAGTTCGCTGATCGGCCACGCACGCCCTGCGCGTTGAGCTGTTGCAGCTGCGTCGCATCGAGCGTGACGTTGCGCGTGTCGAATTCATCGGCATCCGGGAACATCAGCTTGGCTGCCTGCTCAGTGCTCAGGTAGTCGACCGCGAACGCGCTCGTCGGTGCAGCCACCATCGCCAATGCAGATGCGGCCAGCACGACACGCATCAGAAGCTCCAGCCAAGGCCGAGGTTGACTCGGGTCTGTTCGGGGTTTTCGCGGAAGCGCTGGTAGTCGGCTTTCACCACAACGCCTGGCGAAACCTGAAGGTTCGCGCCGAGCGTGACGACGCGTTCGGCGCGCGCCGCGGCCGGAGTCAGGCCCGGACCGAGGTCGGCGTAGGCGCGCGCGGTGTTGAACTGTTCCCATCGCACGAAAGGCGACAGCGCGTAGTCGTCATGCGACCAGACCTTGTATGCGCCTTGGACGTAGTAGCCGTCGAACGATTTCGGGATCAGCGTTGGGTTGCCGACCAGCGCGGCGTTCAGCGCCGCGGTGTTCGAGATCATGCCGCGGGTGTACAGCGCCGACAGATCCCAGCGGCCCGGCGTCCAGCGCGCGTGCAGGTCCCACAAAGTGACGCGCGCCTTTTCTAGCGCCTGAGCCTGTGTGGCCTGCCCAGAGAAAATCGACCCGCCGAGCAACAGGCCTGGAATGCCGCGCCAGTTCGCTGCTGCGAAGAGCGCGATGTCGTGGCTCTTCGCGAGCGCCAGCTCTTGGTGGATCGAACCAAGCGGCGACTCCTTGCCATCGCCGGAGGTCGCGTCCCATTTGTTCAGGTCGAAGCTGGTGCTGATGCCGCCTTGCAGCGTCAGCCCGTTGTCGAAGTTGCCAACGAACTGCACCCCGCCTTCGCGCCAGGTGCTGGGGATGATTGCGGTCTCAACAAAATTGCGCTCGACGCCGTAGAAGGCCGTCGGCTCGTGGTTTTCGTTGAGCAGGCCGGCCGGCATCAGGAACAGCCCGGCGCGCAGGGCCCAGGTCGGCGTGAATTGCCGTTCGACGTAAGCCTGTTCAACCGCGACCTCGCCGGCATCGCTTGCAGACGTTACGGCGTGCTCCACTTCGAGCTCGGTCACCAGCTTTGTCTTGGCGTCGAAGCGGTGCTGGAAACCGAACACCAGGCGGCGCACGTCGGCCTGCGCGTTCTGGCTCGCGTGGGTCGGGCGGTTGTAGTTGATCTCACCGTAGCTGGTGAGCACGGTCGCGTGGGTCGGCGCTGGCGGTGGCTCCGCGGGCTCCGCGGCCGGCGCTGGCGCAGTGCGCTGCTGCTGAATCTGCGTCAACTGGGCCTTCACGGCAGCGAGTTCGTCCGCCAGCCTTTCGAGCTTGAGCGCGAGTTCGGTTTCGGTGGCGCTTTGCGCGACAGCGCTGCCCGCCGTCAATATGAAACACGCGCCAAGGCTGGCGGCAAGAATAGTTTTCGCGGGCAGGGCGCGCTGGCGTTCAGATCTCATGGTCTGTCCTGTGGGTGGTGTGGGTGGTGTGGGTGGTGATTGCGGTTTGCAAGCGGGGCGATCAACGTCGATAGCCATCGCTCAGGGTCTTCAAGAACACGATCACGTCGTCGATCTCGGCATCGCTGAGCGCCGGGGCGTCGCCGGGTTGGCGGTTGTAAGGCGCCTCCTTGGTGTTGACGTTCGCGCGGTACCGGGGCGGCAAGTCGTCGAATTTGAGCACCGTGCCGTCGGTCCCCGTCGGGTACCACTTCTCGGGACTTGTGTCTCGCTGCACGTAGAAGGTCAGAGCCTCTTTCAGCGTGCTGAAGCGGCCGTTATGGAAGTACACGTGGCGCTCTGCCACGTTGCGCAGCGACGGCACCTTGAACGCGCCGCAGAGGTCGGTACGCGCCGCAAGGTCGGTGCGCTCGCACAGGCCGAGATCGAAATACATCGGGTCGGCATTGCGCTGGATGGCCGGATTGCGAGGGACGCCGAGGTTGTCGTAGGTGAAGTCGGTGAACATCGGTAAGCCGCCGTCGGCGCTTTTCCCCGACGGGTGGCAGCCTGAGCAGTTGCCCTTGTTCGGGTTGTTGAAGAGGCCCAGGCCGCGCGATTCCTGCTCAGTCAACGCGGTGTTGCCACGCAGGAATTCGTCGTACTTGCTAGAGAACGCGCCGAAGTCGGAGTCTTCCCTCTGGTACTGCTGCAGCGCCACCGTGACGCGTGCCATCGCGTCATCGGGCCGGCTGAAGATGTCGGCACCGAAGACACGCTTGAACTCGTCGGCATAGGCGGCGCGAGAGACTTTGTCGATCAAATCAGCCGCGTTCGCGTTGGCCATTTCGACGGGGTTGACGAAGGGCTCGGCCGCCTGTTCTTGCAGGGTTGCGGCCCGCCCATCCCAGAAGAAGCCGCCGGTCGGTGTGCCTTCGGCGTCGAACCGGAACGCTGCGTTGAACGACAGGTAGGTTAAGGCAGGCGCGCTGCGCCGGCCCTGCTGGTCGAGTAGGGCGCCGCCCAGTTGAACGGCCAGGCTGTTCGCTGCGGCGCGCGCGTTGTTCGGGCTGTGGCAGCTGGCGCAGGCCTGTCGGCCCGAAGCCGAGAGCGACGTATCAGCGAAGATTTTCTCGCCCAGCGCGGCCTGCGGCGACAACTCGCCCTGGGCTGGCAAGCTGGCCGACGTTGCAGAACTGCCTCCGCCGCCACACCCGGCGAGCAACAACGCGCCGGAAGCCACCATCCATGTCATTGCTCTTCGAATCACCAACAAATTCCCCTGCTGAGCATTCAACATCAGGGGAACTTCCCAGACTGCTAATGCGAACGATTCGCAATCATAGCGCAATCTGGTCGGCGGCTAAAGCGCCTCATCAGGCCAGCAAGCCTGGCGCCGCCGCAGCACTGCTGTGCGTCGCGAAGCGCGGTGTTTGGCGGAGTGTGGAACGTGAGCCGGCGAATTTGGCTGCAGCGCTACGTTGCAAACCCGCAAGGTTCTATTGGGTACCGCTGGGCTGGGCCTTGCGAGCCGTGATGCTTCAATAGGTTGTATCCGGTGTTCATCCGGAGTGAGTTTGGGAGGCTGGAAGTTGCCAAACGCCAAGCCCTAAACGGCTGCTGACCGACAACGGTTCGGCCTTGGGCTCCAACAATTTCGCAATGGCCGGCCAAGCCCTGGGCATCACCCACAAGTTCACCCACGCTTACTGGCCGCAAATCAACGGAAAGGCTGAGCGATTCAATCAATCGGCGCTGCGCGAGTGGGCGGGCGGGGCTGCCCCTTGCCGCTGCCTACAATTCGTGCCTCCACCTCACCATGCGGGGTCCGCGCGCGCGGTCTGATCCCATGCTAGACATCAATTTGCTTCGCAAAGACCTTGCGCAAGTCTTACAACGTTTGCAATCGCGCAAGTCGCCGCAGCCATTTCTGGACGTGAGCCGCTTCAGCGAGCTAGAGGCAGAGCGCAAAACGATCCAGATTCGCACGGAAGAACTGCAGGCGCAGCGCAATAGCGCGTCGAAGTTGATCGGGCAGCTCAAAGCCAAGGGCGAGGACAGCGCGGCCGTGATGGGGCAAGTCAGTGGCATTGCTGAAACGCTGCAAACCTCGGCTCAAAGGCTCGACGTGATTCAGACCGAACTGCAGTCGATGTTGATGGCTGTGCCCAATCTGCCGGACGCGAGCGTCCCGGTCGGACCCGATGAAGCGGCGAACGTTGAGGTGCGTCGCTGGGGCGCAGCGAAGCAGTTCGACTTCGCCTTGCGCGACCACGTCGACCTGGGTACGCCCCTGGGACTGGATTTCGACACCGCCGCCAAGCTCGCTGGCGCTCGCTTCAGCTTCATGCGGGGGCCGGTGGCTCGGCTGCACCGTGCGCTCGCGCAGTTCATGCTTGACGTCCACACGCAGGATCATGGCTACACCGAGTGCTACACACCCTACATCGTGAATCGCGACGTGCTCGAAGGCACAGGCCAGTTGCCCAAGTTCAAGGAAGACATGTTCTGGGTCTCACGAGGTGGCGCTGAAGGCAGCCAGCAGGAGCAGTACCTGGTCTCTACCTCGGAAATTTCACTGACGAACACGGTACGTGAGCAGGTGTTGGCACTAAGCGACCTGCCGATCAAGCTCACCGCGCACAGCCCGTGTTTTCGCTCCGAAGCGGGCAGTGCCGGGCGCGACACGCGAGGGCTGATACGCCAGCACCAGTTCGACAAAGTCGAGATGGTGCAAATCGTGGCGCCAGACAAGAGTGCTGCGGCGCTGGAACAGATGGTTGGCCACGCCGAAGCAATTCTGCAGAAGCTCGACTTGCCATACCGGGTGATGCTGCTCAGCAGCGGCGACATGGGGTTCGCCGCGATCAAGACCTACGATCTGGAAGTCTGGGTACCGGCGCAGAACGCATTCCGCGAGATCAGCTCGTGCTCGAACTGCGAGGCGTTTCAGGCCCGCCGCATGCAAGCACGCTACAAGACTGCGCAAGGGAAGAACGAGTTCGTGCACACGCTGAACGGCTCGGGCCTGGCGGTCGGGCGAACGCTCGTCGCAGTACTTGAAAATTACCAGAACGCCGACGGTTCGGTCACCGTGCCCGAAGCACTGCGGCAGTACATGGGTGGCGCGGCCTTTTTGAGGGCCGAAGCCCGCAGCGCGTGAGATAGAATTCTGGGCTCGGCACAGGCCCGCCGACGCAGTAGGTTCCGTCATCGGATCGCTGCACTGCAAATACCGGAGAGGTGGCAGAGTGGTCGAATGTACCTG
The DNA here is from genome assembly GCA_038227445.1 of Burkholderiales bacterium. Taxonomy (GTDB): domain Bacteria; phylum Pseudomonadota; class Gammaproteobacteria; order Burkholderiales; family Burkholderiaceae_C; genus LMDS01. Next base: position 11,553 of record JBBRPV010000032.1, read on the forward strand.
ACTCGAAATCAGGCGAACCGTAAGGTTCCGAGGGTTCGAATCCCTCCCTCTCCTCCAAAGCGTTGAAGAAAAACGGGCGCTGCTGCCCGTTTTTCATGGCTTGCGCCAACGCTGCGCTTCACAGATCTTTACTCCTCAGCGAAGCCCCGTTCACCACGGGCAGCGAGCATCTGTGCTTGGGTCGAATGCCCGATTTCTCCTGGGGAGTACACGATGTTCAAGCAAATTGTTTTGCCGGTCCGGGCCCGCGGTGGCTTGGTGGTGTTTCGCTGGTTGTTGGTGAGTCTGCTGGTGGTTGCGGCCGCTGTGGCGGCGGCCTTGGCTGAAGCGCAAGAGCGGCCACCGGGCGCGGGTGGCGACCACAGCATGATGATGTTCGGCGGCCCGCCGGAGCATATGGGACGTCGAATCGACCACATGCTCGACGACGTAGACGCCACCGACGCGCAACGCGTGCAGATTAAACAGATCGCGGTGGCGGCCGTCGCCGACCTGCGGGCGCAACGCCAAGCCAGCAAGGGCTTGCGCGAGCGCGGCGTGCAAATTTTCAGCGCGCCGAATGTCGATGCCGCCGCCGCAGAGTCGGTACGTGCGCAGATGCAAGCAGAGCACGACCAGGCCAGCCGGCGCGAGCTGCAGGCCATGCTGGACGTGAGCAAGGTGCTCACGCCCGAGCAGCGCGCCAAGTTGGGTGAGCGGATGAAGCGGCGCAGCGCGGTGATGCAGGAACGATTGGAGCGCCTGCCGCCCCAGCGACCCGAAAAATGGTGAGCGTCCGGGCTATGCTGGGCACCACGTGTGGTGCTCACTGCGAGGTTGTTGCAGAGCGCCACGTTCCGCAACCAAGCCTCGCCTAGCCACCACTGCATGTCCGCACGGCTGCTGTTGATCGACGACGACGCTCGCCTCTCCGCGATGGTGGGCGACTACCTTCGTGGCGCCGGTTTCGATGTCGAGACCGCCGGATCGCTGGCCGCTGGCCGCGAGCGCATCGCCGCCGAGAATTTCGACGCCCTCGTGCTCGACCTGATGTTGCCCGATGGCGACGGTCTCGATCTGTGCCGCGAGCTGCGCTCCGAAGGCCGCACTCGCCACTTGCCGGTGTTGATGTTGACCGCGCGGGGCGAGCCGATGGACCGCATCGTCGGTCTGGAGCTCGGTGCCGACGACTATCTGCCCAAGCCCTTCGAGCCGCGCGAGCTGCTGGCCCGCGTGAAAGCCTTGCTGCGCCGGGCCACAACTCACCCGTTGGCCGACGACGTACTGCGGTTCGGCCGGCTTGAGATTGACCTGGGCGCTCGCGTTGCGCGCCTGGGCGGTGCGGTTTGCGAACTCACGAGCCACCAGTTCGACCTGCTCGTGGTGCTGGCCCAGCACCCAGGGCGTGTGCTCTCGCGCGACCAGATCATGGATTCGCTCAAGGGCCATCCGCTCGAGGCCTTTGACCGCTCGATCGACGTGCACATCTCTCGCATCCGCGCCGTGATCGAAACCGATCCGAAGTTGCCTCGCCGGGTCATCACCGTGCGTGGTGCGGGTTACGTTTTTGCCCGCAAACAAGACGCCGACGAGGCTGCATCCTAAACACCCGCTGACCTCGCTGCATGAAGAGCCTGTACCTGCGCATCTACGCCACGGTGGTGGTGGTGTTGTTGTTGTTCGCGCTGGCTTCGGGTTGGCTGTTCCAGCGCCACATCGAGCAGGAACGAGCGCGCTCTGAGGCCAGGCTCGGTGACCGCATGAGCGCCTGGGCCGAACTGATCCAGCGCTCGCTGCCCGGCGCCGACGCTGCCGCCACTGAGCAGGCCGCTGCGCTGCGCGAGTGGTCGATGCGCTTGCGCTTACCGCTCGCACTCGACAGCCCCGACGGCGAGCGCGTCGGCGCTTCAGATTCGTTCGCACGACGCACTGCCGAAGGCATCGCGCGGCCACTTGCGGTTCGGCTCGAGGACGGCCGCACGTTGTGGATCATGCGACCTGGTTCGCGCCAAGCGGGCGGCGGCGGCGGGCGCTCCACCCCCGGCGGTGCGTCGCGGCCAAGTGGGCGCACGGGGTTCGATGAGCCGCCGCCGATTCCCTTGCCCTTTGTCCCGCCGAGCTGGCCACGCGGCGCGGTGCTGGCGGCGCTGCTGCTAGTTCTGTTGATCGCCGTGTCGGCCGGTGCTTACCCCGTGGTGCGCAGGCTCACGCGCCGACTCGAGGCGTTGAAGCAGGGCGTCGAGCTGTTTGGCGCGGGCCAGTTGCACCACCGCGTCAGCGTGACTGGCAGCGACGAAGTGGCCGCGGTAGCTTCGAGTTTCAACGCGGCCGCAACGAAGGTTGAGACGCTGCTGCGTTCGCACCAGTCGCTGCTGGCCAACGCCAGCCACGAATTGCGCTCTCCGCTGGCGCGCATGAAGATGGCGGTGTCGATGCTCGACGATGCCAACCCGACCCAGCGAAACAAGCTCATGCAGGAGATCAACAAGAATGTGGTCGAACTTGACTCGTTGGTCGAAGAAGTGCTGCTCGCCAGTCGGCTTGACGGTGCGCAGACGCAGATCGGTCCGCGCGAGCGTGTCGACCTCCTCGCGCTTGCGGCCGAAGAGGCTTCCCGCGTCGACGCTGAGGTCAACGGTGTTTCGCTTTGTGTGGTCGGCGACGAACGCCTGCTTCGCCGGGCCTTACGAAACCTGCTTGAGAACGCGCGCCGTTACGGCGGTCACGATGTGAGCGTTTGTATTGAAAAGCACTCTGACCTCGCAATGGTGCGGGTATGCGACCGCGGCCCCGGTGTGCCCGAAGCCATGCGCGAGCGCATCTTCGAATCATTTTTCCGCCTGCCAGGGCATGCCGAGCAGGCCGGCGGCGTGGGGCTTGGCCTGAGCCTCGTGAAGCAAATCGCCGAACGCCACGGTGGCAGCGTGAGCTGCGAAGCGCGCGAAGGCGGCGGAAGTTGCTTCGTGCTGGCGTTGCCGCTCGCGGCCTGAACTTTGGTTGGCGACAGTGCGTGCCGCGCTCTAGGCGTGGGCTCGGAGAAGCCGCTATGCGAGGTGCGCTCATGCAGCCAACGGCGATCACGAGGCCGAGCGTGGCGACCGACGGAAAGCCAGGCGATCCCGGCAACCCTGACGATGCACCGAATTTCTTGAACTCCGGGGCGCACGGAGCACCGCACTATGAGTTGGCCGTTACGGCTACCGGGTTGTTGGCATGAGCCGCGAGAGTGAGCTGAGTCTCCACCTCACGCATTTTCAGCTGCACCGACGCGATCAGGGCTCGATCACGGTCAAGGGTAACGCTTAGAAAGACTGTGGGCCACTGCGGAAGCGGGCGATACACGTGCAAGCGGGTACTGGTGGTCACAGCGATGTCGTCGGTTGAGTCGCCAAGGCACAGGCGCTCTACCAGCAGACGCTTGTGCATCAGGAACTCGGCGGTAGCGAGTGCTTGGTTTTCATCGACCTTAGACCTCGGCTCGGCCGCAAGCACAGACGGCGGGTCGGTCTCGATCATCATCGCTTGCACGCTGCCGTCAAGGGCCCGCAGCTGCTGGAGGCAACCGCTGGCTCGCGCTGCCTCGCAAAGCAGTTGCATGCGCGACGGCGTCGCCGATAAGCCGGCCTTCTCTGCTTTTTCCGTGGGCGCTTCGTGATCGACCAGGTTCGTGCCGCTTTCCGACTGAGCCTCCACATCAACCGGGGCGGTTGCTTCGGCAATCTGCCCCGATCGCGCCGGTCGAAGCGCGGCGAGCTCGCGCAGTGCGTGCTGAGCCGCGTTCCAGACCGCCTCAGTGTTGCTGAGCCTCAGGCGCGCCGAGCTCACATCGAAGCCGGTGCGCGATTTCACCGACTGAACGATGGTCTCGATTCGTTCGGCCGGCAGACCCGAGACGATCAGAACATGCGGCCTGGCGTGCTGCACCTGCGGCATGGCGATCCAGCTTGCCAGGTAGTTTTCATAATCGCTCAGATCAGATGAGGCGAGCATCAACACCAACAGATCCAGGCGGTCCAGCATCGGAGCGACGGGTGCGCATTGCGCGGGATCGCGCGTCAGTGAAAGCGCCCGTACCTGGCCCACGTCGGCCGTCTCCAGGTCAATATATTCGACCAGCGTGCGGCTGCTCGGATCCATGGCATCGGCAACTTGGCTTCGGCCCGTGCGCACGAGCGCATGGCCTGCGATGTACTGAAGGACCGCGGCGCCCCAAAGCCCGTTCGGGCTGGCGAATGCCACGCCCATGACCGACTGGCGCCGCGCGCGAGTAACAGGCCCCAAGTTGAAGCCGGGAGCCACCATGCAGCGAAAAAAGTCGTCTGGCCGAACATGCGGATCTTCGGCAAGTGTCTGCTTCAAAACGGCGGCCCGCTCGGCTGCGGCCGATTCTGGCTCCGTGCGGGTCATCAGCCCCATGGACCAAGCCCCGAATGAACGATGCTCAATTGGGCCAAACGTCAGCAGCTTCACGTCGCGGTGGCGCGAATCGGTGGCAATTCGTTCGTACAGCGCGTGCACCTCAGCGCGGGGCCCCTCGATGGCCTGAAGATATTGGGCACCGGAAACCAACAGCAACCCGGTGAGGTGATGTGCGGGGTTGAACGCTCTGGCGGTGGCCAGAATCGACGCTATGTCAACCGCGCGCTGAGCTTCAGCAGCGATAGAGAGGCTGCAGTACACCAGGCGGATCAACGAGTCGATTGAGGACATGACGAGACTTGCCCGTGACTCGGGCCCAAGTTGAGCGAGCTATTCAGGCGGTCGACACAAGCGAGTAACCAAGAACGGCTCGCTGCCCTCGTCGCCGCCTGCGCAGGCCGTCAGATGATCATTTCCTTGTCGCAGTCCGCCGCCTTGCGACGGGCCAGTGCAAGGTTGGACTTGGCGCGGTCAAGCACGAAATAGATGAACACGCCTTCCTTGCGGGCCGACAGTCTGATGATGTGGTAATGCTTTCCCAGGGTGATGAGGATGTCTTCAATGACGTCGTTAAGACCGAGCTGGCGCATCGTCTTCATCTTCGACCGCACCACCTCGGTGTTTCCGGCTGCGGCAACCTCCAGGTCTACCCCGGTGCCAATAGAGCCGAGCATCATGCCGCTTGAGGAGTCCACGATCGCAGCGCACAGCGCTCCGTCGCAAGTCATCAATTCGTCGAGTGTTTGTTTAATGTTTGCCACTTTGTGATTCCTTGGAATGTGATCCGCCATCCTCTACTCTTTCATGCTCGTCATGGTCATGGCGGAGGCGCGACCGTGACGAGATTGCCTGCACTTGCCAGGCGACCCTTAAGAAATCTGACGAAGGTTTTCGCCCATCGCCCGCACACTGTTTTGCCAGCGCTTCCAATCGACGCTGCGGTGCTCGGCAACGCACACCACCAGAAGTTCCTGCGCTACAGAACAAGGAAGGATCGCCAACACCCCGCCAACGTGGTACATCACGGCCGCACCCAGGTCGCCAAGCCCGACGAAGTGAACGTTCATGCGTTGGTGAAGGCGCCAGTAGTCGATGGCCGCTTCCCATATAGGCTGCTCTCCCGGCCAAGTGCCTACGGCGTGCAAGACGAGCCCGCTGCCGCTGTCGACAAGCGCGCAACCCCGAACGCCTGGCGCGGCCGCAAGTTCATTCAATCCCTGTTCGACGATGCGTTTCTTCATAGGAGGTGCGATCCTCGCTCATGGTTGTCTGGTGCAGAAATATTAGATCGGCAATATTCCCGGGCCTCGCTGAAATCTAGCGAGCCGGCATCGGTTAGGCCACGCTAGCGGACTGCTGATCGTGAGAATGTTTACGTTGCACAGCCGGATCACGCACTTCACGCTTGGGGCGCGTTCGGCGCAGCCTTCGCATCTACGCGTTCGCGAGCCCGCTCCGCATATTTGTTGAAGCGCCATGCCGTGCCCTCCATCGTGATTCGGCGCCAGGTGTTGCGCTTGTGCGCCGGTGTCATCTCGGGCCATTGCTGCACCTCCTCGAAGGTGCGGCCGCAACCCTTGCACACGTTGTCGCCTTGGCTGGTTGAGCAGATCGCGATGCAGGGCGCGTCGGGCGTGCTTGCGTACCAGTCGAGCCAGGCGTCGAGCGCCTTTGGCGGCATCGCGGCTTCGGCGATCTCGCTCTCGTGATAGTAGACGAGTAGCGCATACACGGTGGCCAGCGCACGCACTTCGGCGCACGCCGTGATGCCGTCGGGCGAGGGTGAACGCTCGCGCCACCAGTTGATGGCGGCTTCGATGTCGGTGATGTGCAAGTGGGGCATAGGTTGCGGCAATCCGGCACCAAGGATATCGCTATGCGGTGGCCCGAGGTTGCGCCGGGAATGGAAGAGTTCGCTACTCTCGGCATAACCAATTCAACCCATTGGAGATCTTCATGCTCCTGCTCAAACCCGGTTGCGAATGCTGCGACAAGAACCTGCCGCCTGAAACACAGGACGCCCGCATTTGCTCTTTCGAGTGCACCTTCTGTGCCGCCTGCGCCGAAGGCGTGCTCGCCGGAACCTGCCCGAACTGCGCTGGTGAATTGCTGCCTCGGCCGCGCCGCCCCGCGGCCAAGCTCGCAGCCAGCCCGGCATCGACACAGCGCGTCTTCAAGCCGGCAGGCTGCGCCACGCCCGTGACCCCGCCCTGAAGGCAGGGCGCTTGGAATGTCGAGCCGAATAACGCAGCGGCTGTGGGCCGTTGCTGCCGTTGCGATGTTTGATCAAGGCGGCTTCGCGAACGGTGAATGACGCCCGCATGGTGCAACTTGCGCGGCGCAATTGCGGCGTGTTTCGTGCTCTGTGGCGCATAAAGTCGCAACTTTTGTTTGATGGCGTCGGTGAAAATCTTCTCGGTCCCAAAGCGCATCGTCGTGGTTTGTGTTTCACCCCTTGACCCAAACCGTCGGCTTTTTTAAATTTCACACGGCACCAAACCCGCGCTTCGGCGCGGGCACGACCAGACCGAAATGACTGTCCGGCACCCATGATTTCCGACCTGACCCTGCGGCTGGCGAGCGAACGAGAGGCGCTGCCCATTGCGCAGATGTCGCGCGACCAGATCGAACGTGGACTGGGCTGGAGTTGGACCGCCCAGCGCGTGCTGCGCAGCATCCACGCCGCCGACACGAACGTGGTGGTGGCCCTGGCCGGCGGCAAGCTGTCTGGCTTCGGGATCATGAAGTACCACGACGACGAAGCCCACCTGCTGTTGCTGGCGGTGCAGCCGGGCGCTCGACGCCAGGGCGTCGGTTCTGCGCTCATGGCGTGGCTGGAGCAGTCGGCGGTAACGGCCGGCTTGGGCCAGGTGTGGCTCGAAGCGCGCCATGGCAACGCTGCAGCACGTGCTTTCTATCGCGAGCTCGGCTACCGGGAGATCCTGGTTATGCCGGGCTACTACCAAGGGCGCGAGGCCTGCGTACGCATCGCACGCGACCTGTGGCTAGAGCACTGGGAAGCCGACTGAACGCTTGCAGTCGAGCTGCGTTACGCTGCCGATTTGGTCGCGACGAGTCTCGCTTCGGGCATCCAGGCTCAGGTGATTTGGGGCTAGGTTGGTCAATCGTGGCGTGCCGCGCGTTTCAACAACGACCTCACCCGCTGCGGCCCCACCTGGCCTTGCACGCTGGCTCCCGTGACGGTGGCTGCCAGCGGCAGATCTGCTGATGCTTTCGCCTACGCCACCTCAGGCCTGAAGCGAACCGCCGAGCGGGCTTCGTTCAGGGCCACCGAGAGTCGAGTAGACCGCGGCGCTGTCACGCGGCAGCAGCACGTCGATCGCCCGGTCGAGTGCGGCGGTGGCGCGTGCCAGCGATTCGCGCTGCGCCGCCACCTGCCCGCTGGCACTGGCCAGACGCAAGCGCAGCGCCATCGGCAGGCTGCCGGCGTTAGCGGCGCGGGTAAAGTGGTCCACGGCACGTGCCAGCGCGCGGTGCAGCTCGCTCGAGTGAAGGTCAATGCCTGCAGAGTCGCGCGAGTGCAGCGCAGTGCCCAACGCGGCCAGCCGCATTTCGACGGCGGCGAGCGCGCCCTCCAGCTCGGGGCCGGGCGTGGGTGAATGGGTGACCGTGGTGAACATCGGCGGCGCGCGTCCGTGGTGATCTTGCGGTGAAGCCCGGGCTCGCCGGGCGAATATTCTGGTGAAGCTCTTCAGCCCTCGTGTCAGTTCTTGACCAACAGCTCCTGAGCGTTGGAAATCAGCTTGTCGGCGATGACTTCGGCGTTGATCTTGAACGTGCCACCGTCGATCGACTGGCTGATGCGCGACACTTTCTCGGCGTCGAACTCGGCGCTCGAGCCGCCCTGGATCAAGCTGGACGCCTCGCTCGACAAGGCGATCTTGGCGCTGGCGTCAGCCGTGCCAGCAATGGCGGTGGCGCTGGCCGTAGCGGTTGAGGTGGACGACGACGTGGCGGTGTTCGCCTTGGCTGCTTCCGCCGCCGGCGCCGCCGTTGGGTTGCTTGGGTTTTGGCCGATCTTCATGGTGCTCTCCAAAGGGTCCGGGAAATGCCCAAACCTTTCAACATGCACTGTGTATCGGCGCGGGCTTTTGCGACTTTAGGCTTTTCTTTGAAGCCTGCGCCGGGGCGGAGAAATTTCACAGCGCCAGCTCCACCCGCCGTTCACCTACCGCCTGACCCGTGAGCACCCGCCCGCTCTCGGTTCGCACCCTCACTGGCTGGCCTTCCACGCCATTGTTCAAGGCCTGGCCTTCGCCCGACACGCTGAACCCGACCCCCTGTGCCAGAACCGTTACGGTGTCGCCGGCCGCGAACCACTGGCGCAGCCGCAGGTGCGACTGCCGCAGGCTTTGCCCGGGTTTGAGCGTTTGGCTCACCGTGCGGCCCACGGCCAGCCGCAACTCGGTGACGGCCGCCGTGTTGGTTTCGGCCAGATCTACCTCGGCCGTAGCCAGGTCGGTTTCATTCAAGACGCTGCCGCCGGAAATAGTGCCGGTCACGACGACGCCCGTGCCGAACGCTTTTACCGTGATGGGCAAGTAGACGTTCCAGCGTGACGTGCCTTGCGTGCAGCGCAGTCCGATACGCGCTTTGCCCCAGAGCCGCATGCCTTCGGGCAGGTAAGGCTCCACCCGAGCGCAAGGCGCCAGCCGCAAGCGCGGATCAAGCTGGCCCACGCTGACTTCGAGCCGTGGTGCCCCGGGCCCCGCTGCGTGGTTCCCTTCATCGGCAAGCTGGTGAATGCGTTGCTCCACGGTGCTGTCGATCAGGTTCGCTGTGCTGTTGGCCGCAGCGTCTTGTGCCTGGGCTGACCCCACGGCCAGCACCAGCATGGCCACACGGAACGCACGCGGCAGCCAGGCAATCAGCGGATATTCGATCAGGGTCTGCATGGCCTCAATGTAGATGCCGAGGCCGCCGGCCAAGGCTTCGAAATGGGGCACCTTTGTGCCGCTGTTCCCGCTTATGTTTTTGAAAGGCCTGCCCACAATCCTGTTACATCGCCCATGGGCTTTTGCCTCGGGCTCCACCCTGAAGGGCAGCCATGCTCAACCGACTGACTGACTCGCTCGACTTCCAGGCCCAGGCGCTCAACCTGCGCTCAGAGCGCCAGCGCCTGATCGCGAGCAACATCGCCAACGCCGACACGCCGGGGTATGTGGCGCGCGACATCAACTTTGCCCAAGCACTTCGGGAAGCCACCGGCAGCGGCTCTCCCGCCGCGGTGCTGCGCGCGAGCCACCCCGGCCACATCGGTGGTGGTGGAGGTGGCGGTGGCTACAGTGTCAGCACCCTGAATTACGCCGCGCCGAGCCAGACTAACCTCGACCGCAATACGGTCGACATGGACCGCGAGCGCGCCAGCTTCGCCGACAACTCGGTGAAGTACGAAGCCACGCTGCGTTTCATCAACGGCAACGTGCGCACCACGCTCAGCGCCATCAGCGGCCAGCCGTGAAGCACAACAACTCTGAATGGGCGAGCCCGATTCCCTCGTGGGGTTGGGCAATGCACTCATCGAACCAGGGCCAGTCATGAGCATGTTCAACATCTTCAATGTCTCGGGCAGCGCGGCCAGCGCGCAAAGCCAGCGGCTCAATGTGGTGGCCAGCAACCTGGCCAACGCCGACACCGTGGCCGGCCCCGACGGCCAGCCTTACAAGGCTAGGCAGGTCACCTTCCAGACTGAATTGTTGGGCGCGACCAGCAACGACGCCACCAGCGCCGGTGTACGCGTGAGCAACATCAGCGAAGACCAGAGCGCCGGGCGCCGCGTGCACGACCCCAAGCATCCGGCGGCCGATGCCGAGGGCTATGTGACCTACAGCAACGTGAACGCGGTGGAAGAGATGGTCAACATGATCTCGGCCTCGCGCTCTTACCAGAACAACATCGACGTCATGAACACGGCCAAGAGCCTGCTGCTCAAGACGTTGCAGATGGGACAATGAGCATGGCCGCCCTGAACAGCGTTAACAACGTCTACGGCAGCAGCGCGGCGAACAACGCTGCGGGCTCTGTCACCAACGCTGCCGACGCCGGCAGCCAGGACCGGTTTTTGAAGCTGCTCGTCACACAGCTCAAGAATCAGGACCCGTTGAGCCCGATGGACAACGCCCAGCTCACGAGTCAAATCGCTCAGATCAACACCGTGAGCGGCATCGCCACGCTCAACACGAGCGTGCAGAGGCTTTCCACCCAGTTCCTGCAGTTGCAGTCGTTGCAGGGCGCTTCGCTGCTCGGCAAAGACGTGATCGTGGCCGGCAACAAGCTCGACATTAATTCCGGCGTCGCCCAGGGCGGCTTCGAGCTGACGGCAGCGGCCGATGCGGTCAAAGTTGAGATCGTGAGCCCAGCCGGCAAGGTGCTCGACACGCTGAATCTCGGCGCACAACGCACCGGTATGCACAGCTTCGACTGGCCTTCGGGCAGCTTCGACTCGAACAGCAATCTCACCTTCCGCGTCACAGCCACCAGCGGCGCCAACGAGCTTTCCACAACCGCGCTGATGCGCGACAAGGTCACGGCCGTCAGTACTCAGGGTAACGAGCTGATGCTCGAACTCGAGAGCGGTGCGTCGGTGGCTTACACCAGCGTCAAGGCAATCAACTGAGGCGGCCACCGCGACCCTTGATCCTCCAGACTCCCCATACGAAGGAAAAACCATGAGCTTCCAGCAAGGACTGTCCGGCTTGAACGCCGCGAGTAAAAACCTCGAGGTGATCGGCAACAACGTGGCCAACGCCAACACCATTGGCGCGAAAGCCTCGCGCGCAGAATTCGCCGACATTTACGCCAACGCGATCGGTGGTGGCAGCAGCACCAGCATCGGCATCGGCGTGAATCTGGCTGCGGTGACTCAGCAGTTCACGCAGGGCAACATCACCACCACTGAGAACCCGCTCGATCTGGCGATCAACGGCAACGGCTTCTTCCAGGTCAGCAATGGCTCGCAGACGCTGTACACGCGAAACGGCCAGTTCCAGGCCGACAAGAACGGCTTCATTTCCAACAATGCCGGCTTGAAGCTCATTGGGTATCCGGCCGATGCGCAGGGCGTGATCCAGCCCGGTGCGGCCGTGCCGCTTCAGTTGCCAACGTCGGGCGTGAAGCCCAACCCCACAGGCCAGAACGCGATCGAGCTGAACTTCGATGCGCGCAAGGCCGTCACGGTGCGGCCTGTCGCGCCGCTGATTGACTTCGCCAACGCCAACACCTACAACGACGCGACCTCGGTCACGGTGTTTGACGCCAAGGGTCAGGACGTGGCGCTGACCTACTACTTCCAGAAGACCGCCACCGACACCTGGAACGTGTTTGCCACGGCCAACGGTACGCCGGTGAGCGTAGATGGAGCCGGCAACCCGTTGCCGGTGACGACTATCAACTTCCCGCCCAACGGCGGTACGCCAACCTCTCCGCTGACCAGCGTGAACGTTGACATACCTTCCACGACCAACGCCGCCGGCGCCGCCACGCTGGCGATTCCCGGCGTGGCGCTCGACCTCACCAGCGCCACCCAGTTCGGCTCGCCCTTTGGCGTGACCAAAATCACCCAAGATGGGTATGCCGCCGGCCAGCTTTCGGGCCTGACGATCGAAAAGAGCGGCGTGGTCACCGCCACGTACTCAAACGGCCAGTCCAAGCCGGCCGGGCAGATCGAGCTCGCCACGTTTCGCAACACCCAGGGTTTGAGCCCCCTCGGTGGCAACGCCTGGGCCCGCAGTTTCGCTTCGGGCGACCCGACGGTGGGCGTTTCAGGCACGGCCAACTTCGGCGCGCTTCAAGCGGGTGCGCTTGAAGAGTCAAACACCGACCTGACCGGCGAGCTGGTCAACATGATCACCGCGCAGCGGGTCTACCAGGCCAACGCGCAGACCATCAAGACGCAGGACCAGGTTCTGCAGACGCTCGTGAATCTGCGCTAAAGGTTGACGGGGCCTCATTCGTTGGGCGGCACACCCGATCCACCGAGCCGATGGGCCTTGTTCCGGGCGGCCCTGCGCTCAGGCGCTCGCGGTTTCGAAGACTGGTTTGTTTCTGGAGTAACACCATGGACCGCATGATCTTTCTGTCGATGTCGGGGGCGAAGGCAACCATGCAGCGGCAAGACACATTGGCCAACAACCTGGCCAATGTGTCCACCACCGGCTTTCGCGCCGAGCTACAGGCCTTTCGGGCCGTGCCGGTTCAAGGCAGCGGAGCCAGCACGCGTGTCTATGCGCTGGAAACGACGACCGGCTACGACCCGTCGCAAGGGCCCATTACAGCGACAGGCCGCAACCTCGATGTGGCCGTTAGGGGCAATGCTTGGCTCAGCGTGCAGGCGCTCGACGGCACCGAGGCCTACACGCGCGCTGGCGCGCTTGAGCTCTCGAACGACGGCACGCTCACCACGCGTGGCGGCCTTCCGGTGCTCGGCGACGGAGGGCCGCTACAGGTGCCGGCGAACTCTGTTGTCAGCGTCGGCGCCGACGGCACCGTCAGTGCAACAACGGGGAACGGCCGCAGCAGCGCCATCGGCAAGCTGAAGCTCGTGACCTCCGAAGCGCCACTGATCCGCGGTGAAGACGGATTGTTCCGTGACGCCGGCGGCGGCGCCCTGTCGGCCGACGACACCGCGCGCTTGCAGGACGGCGCGCTCGAAGGCTCGAACGTGAGCCCAGTCGAAACCATGGTCGCCATGATCTCTGCCGCCCGCCAGTTCGAAGCGCAGATGAAGATGCTGCAGACCGCCGAAGCCAACGAAAAGGCGGCTGCTCAACTTCTAACGATGACTTGAGAATCGGTCGGCGCGGCGAAAGCGCTGGCCATCGCTTTGCAGACGTCCGCCCCGAACGCCACGCGCGAATGCGTGCTGGTGCTGTGGTTCTCTCTGCGTGGAGCAAAAAGCCGCGACTTTGGCTGCTGTATCGCGGCGCGCACTGCGTGTGCGTGTGCGTCGGCGTCCGCGTGTTTCAGTGGTGTCGGGAACACCTCACATCGACCCGCCTAAAGCTGCATCGGCAGGTCGAAATCGCCCGAGCATGATGAATTGGCCAGCGTCAGGCTGACGCGCGCGCCCATGCGCTTAAGGTTGGCCAGTTGGGTCGGGCTCCAAACGGTGCTTTGCGTGTGCGTGCAGGTGAAAGCACCGAACAGGCGCCCGTTCAGCGAGAAAGAGGCCGACATCAACGAACGAACGCTGTTGGTGCCGATCTCGCCGGTGAAGAAGCCGGCCGTGGCCGGGTGCGTACGAGCGTCGTCCGCGACCACGTGGCCGACTTGTTCCAGAGCTTCGAAATAGGCTCCGACTTGGCTGCTGGTTTCGTCCGCCCGGCTCGTCAGCTGATCCTTAGCGCTGTCGTAGAAGCTCAGGCAGCGCAGTGATCGGCCAGTGGGCAGGTCCTCGAACAGCGAAATGCTCACGCGAGAGCACCCGATCACGGCCGCTATCAACCGTGTGCACTCCTCCATGAAACGCGAATAGCTGACCTCTGCGCGGTCAAAATCACCGCACAGCGCCTGCAGGTGCCTGAAGTCATGCATCAAAGATTGTTGTGGGCAGCGGCTCCGGGCCAGGGCTGGAAGTGACCGGAAATAACGGGCTTGTTTGCTTCGGCTGGCGGCTAACCCGAATCCCTTAATTAGGAAGAGGCCCCACAACATTGCTCTTTTCAACGCATCCTGACGCACCGCCGCCAGACATCATCGGCTCCATTGACCGGAGCTGAATCATGATGCGTTCCCTGTGGATTTCGAAGACCGGCATGGAAGCCCAGCAGACCCAGCTGGACACCATCGCCCATAACTTGGCCAATGTCTCGACCAACGGCTTCAAGCGTTCCCATGCCGTGTTCGAAGACTTGATCTACCAGAACCTGCGCCAGGCCGGCGCCAACAGCAGCGACCAAACCACGCTGCCCACCGGCCTGCAAGTGGGCCTGGGCACGCGCGCCGTGGCCACTTCACGCAGCTTCAGCCAGGGCAACCTGCAGCAAAGCAGCGGCCCGCTCGACGTGGCCGTGAGCGGCCAGGGCTTCTTCGAAGTGCAGCTGCCCGACGGCACCAACGGCTTCACGCGCGACGGCTCTTTCCAGGTGAATGCCACCGGCCAGCTCGTCACCAACAACGGCTACACCGTGCAACCAGGCATCACCATTCCGGCCACCGCGCAGAGCGTGACGATTGGCTCCGACGGCACGGTCAGTGTCGTCTTGCCGGGTCAGGCCGCGCCGCAGAGCGTGGGCAAGCTGACGCTCACCAGTTTCGTGAACCCGGCCGGTCTTGAGCCAAAGGGCCAGAACATTTACACCGAGACGGCCGCCTCCGGCACACCAAACACCGGCACGGCTGGGCAAAACGGCCTGGGTCTGATTCAACAAGGTTTTGTCGAAACCTCAAACGTCAACGTGGTTGAAGAACTGGTCGGCATGATCCAGACGCAGCGCGCCTACGAGCTGAACTCGAAGGCGATTAAAACCTCTGACGAAATGCTGCAACGCCTGTCGCAAATTTGAAGAGGCCGATGATGAAGACGACGACGATGCTTCGGCTCACCCTGCTCGCGAGCTCGCTGGCTCTGGCCGGCTGCGAAGTTCTCAACGCTCGCCCTCCAGTGGACATCACGATCCCCACCGCTGCACGGCCCGCACCGGTGGCGGCAACGCCGCCGCCGAGCAACGGCTCGATCTTCCAGGCCAGCCAGTACCGCCCGCTGTTCGAAGACTACCGAGCGCGGCTGGTGGGCGATGTGATCACGGTGCAGATCGTCGAGAAGGTCAGCGCCACTCAAAAGAGCACGAGCTCGATCGACAAAACCGGTGGCCTCTCGGCCGGCGTGACCGCCATTCCGGGCATTGCAGCGAATTCTTTCACCGCGGCGCGCGCCACCATCGGCGCCACCGCGGCCAACACGTTTGCCGGCAAAGGCAGCACCGAGAACAGCAACGACTTCTCCGGCACGATCACCGCCACGGTGATTGAAGTGCTGCCCAACGGGCATTTGATCATCGCCGGCGAGAAACAAATCGGCGTGAACCACAACGTCGACGTGCTGCGGTTTTCCGGGCAGGTCGACCCGCGCTCCATTCTCAGCGGCAACAGCGTGCCTTCTGCGCAGGTTGCCAACGTTCGCATCGAGCAGCGCGGCCGAGGCGCGCAAGCCGATGCGCAGGGAATTGGCTGGTTGGGGCGCTTCTTTTTGAGCGTTCTGCCGGTTTAAGTTTCTAGAAAATCGGGAACATCAACGGATGTTCCCACCATGCTCACCCCTCATTCCAACCGCGCTGCCACCGCTACCGACCAACGGGTCCGCGGTTTGATCATGCTGACCGTTATGCTGGCCACCGCCGCGCTCTGGTGGCCGGCTCCGGCACACTCGATGCGGCTGAAGGAAGTGGCCAGTGTTCAAGGCGTTCGCTCCAACCAATTGATCGGCTACGGCCTGGTCGTGGGCCTCGACGGCACGGGCGACCAAACCACCTCAGCCCCGTTCACACAGCAAAGCGTCAATGCCCTGCTGCAGCAAATGGGCGTGAGCGTGCCGCCCGGCACCGCTATGCAGTTGAAGAACGTGGCCGCAGTGGTGGTCACCGCGCAGCTGCCACCGTTCGCTCAGCCGGGCCAGCAGATCGACGTGAACGTGTCGTCGTTCGGCAACTCCAAATCGTTGCGTGGCGGGCTGCTGATTGCCACGCCGCTCAAAGGCGCTGACGGGCAGATCTACGCAATGGCGCAGGGCAGCCTGATCGTTGGCGGTGCAGGCGCTTCGGCGGGGGGCTCGAAGGTGCAGATCAACCACCTCAGCGCGGGGCGCGTTCCCGAAGGTGCCACGGTGGAGCGCGCCGTGCCCACGGCACTCAACCTGGGCGACACGCTGGAGCTCGACCTGAACGCCAACGACTACAACACCGCTCGCGAAGTGGCCCGCACCATCAACAAAAAAATGGGCGAAGGCACGGCCGAAGCAATCGACGGCAGGGTGGTGCGCGTGCACCTGCCGAAAAGCCCAGACGCGCGTGTGAGCTTCCTTGCCGACATCGAAAACTTGCCACTCGAGCTTGCCGCGCCGAGCGCCAAGATCGTCATCAACGCGCGCACCGGCTCGGTGGTGGTGAACCAGAACGTCACGCTCAACGCCTGCGCGGTGGCGCATGGCAGCCTCTCGGTGACGATCAACTCGACCCCTGTGGTCAGCCAGCCTTCGGCCTTGTCGGGCGGCAGCACTGTCTCGAAAGAGAAGGCCGACATCACGATCCGCCAGGAACCCGGCTCGCTGATTTTGCTTCCGGGCGGCACCAAGCTTGCCGACGTGGTGAAGGCGCTCAACTCGCTCGGCGCTACGCCGCAAGACCTGCTGGCGATCCTTCAGGCCATGAAAACCGCTGGCGCACTGAACGCCGAGATTGAGGTGATCTAGGATGAAACGACTCACACGCTCACGTCGTTCGCCTCCCCCTGATGGGGTGCGCCAACATGTTCGGTCGGCAGGGGGCAACTGACATGCCGATTTCACGCGTGCCTTCCAGCAGCACCGGCAGCGACGCCGCGCTTGACGCGCTGCGCGACCCCGCCGCCATCGCGCTCAAAGCGCGCGCCGCGAGCGACCCAAAAGCTGCCATCAAACAAGCAGCCCGGCAGTTCGAAGCGCTCTTCATGCAGCAGCTGATGAAGAGCATGCGCGAAGCAACCGTGTCGTCGGGCATGCTCGACAACGCCGGCACGCAGATGGGCACCGAGATGCTCGACACCCAGTTCGCGAACCAAATGACCGGCTTGAAGGGCGGCCTGAGCGAAGTGATCATGCGCCAGCTCGAACGCCAGATGAATGGCGCAGCCACGTCGCGCCTCGCAGTGCCGGTGCCCGCCGCGGCCGCTGCTGGTGAGCCGGCGCGCAGCGAGCCGATCGCAGCCGCAGGCGACAAGCTCAGCAGCACGCAAAGCGACTTCGTGCGCGTGCACACGCAGGCCGCGCGGTCCGCTGAAGCGCAAACCGGTATTCCGGCGACCTTCATGGTGGCGCAGGCGGCGCACGAGTCGGGCTGGGGCCAACGCGAGATCCGCAATGCTGATGGCTCCAGCGCGTTCAACCTGTTTGGCATCAAGGCAGGCAGCAGCTGGAAGGGCGCCACCACCTCGATCACCACGACCGAAGTGGTTGAGGGTCGTGCCCGCAAGGTCATTGCAAACTTTCGTTCTTACGCAAGTGCCGAAGAATCGTTCAAGGACTATGCGCAACTGATGAAAAACAACCCGCGCTACGCCGCGGTGCTGGCTGCCGGCGCCAATGCCAACGGTTTTGCGCAAGGCCTGCAACGCGCCGGTTACGCCACCGACCCGGCCTACGCAGACAAACTCACGCGCGTGATCAACACCACCTTGCGGCTGCAGCGGGCGAGTGCCTGATGCGGCTGAAGCAAAAAACTAAGCGGCAGCAAGCATGAGTGGACTTATTTCCATCGGCAGCACTGCGATGTTCGCGAACTACGCGGTCTTGCAGACCACCGGCAACAACATCGCCAACGCAAACACGCCAGGCTATTCACGCCAGAGCGTTCAGCTTGCCGACATCGCAGCGCAGTTCAGCGGCGCCGGCTTCTTCGGCAAGGGTGTGAACGTCGTCACGGTGCAGCGCGCCTACGACGACTTGTTGACTGTCCAGGCCGGTACGGCGAATTCAATCGCCGCAGCCGACAGCGCGCGGCTGGACAAGCTGACCCAGCTCGAAGGTTTGTTCCCGATTGGCAGCAGCGGCATAGGCTCCGCGGCCGGCGATCTGCTCAACTCATTCGTTGACATCTCAAGCAACCCCACCGATTCATCGGCGCGCCAGGCTGCTCTGAGCAATGCGCAGGAACTGGCCTCCCGATTTCGCCATGCCGGCGAGCAGATCGCTGGCCTGCAAAGCGGCGTGACGCTTGACCTGCGCGGAGCGGTCAGCTCGGTGAACTCATTGGCGAAGCAGGTCGGCCTGCTGAACGAACAGATCCGCGCGCTCAAAGGCACCGGCCAGCCGCCGAACAACCTGCTGGACGAGCGCGACCGCGTCGTCGGCGACATCGGCAAGCTCATCGGCGTGACCACGCTGCCGGCCGATGACGGCAGCGTGGGCGTGTTCATCGGCGGGGGCCAGAACCTTGTGCTCGGCAGCGTGGTGAATTCGCTCAGCGTCACGGCCGACACCTTCGATCCAAGCAAATCGCAGGTGACGCTGCGCGACGGTTCCAGCGACCGGCTGATTCCGCAATCGGCCTTCTCGGGTGGTGCCATTGCAGGCCTGCTTAAATTTCAGAACGAAGACCTGAGTGAAGCCACGCGCCTGCTCGGGCAGTTGGCCGCCGCGATCAGCGGGGCCGTGAACGAACAACAATCGCTCGGGCTCGACCTGGGACAACCCGCCGGCCGCGGCGTGCCGATTTTTGCCGTGAGCGATGCGCGCGTGCTGGCCGCTGGCAGCAATGCCGGAACGGCCCAGTTTGCGGCCAGTGTGAGCAACTCGGCGCAAGTGCAGGCGAGCGACTACGAGCTGCAATTTGACGGCACCAACTACAGCATCACGCGCTCCCCCGCGGGCCAGGCCATCATCGGCAGCCCGTTCACGCCGGCGGTGCTGGCGGCCGGCTTGAGCGTTGACGGCGTGACGATTCAGTTGAGTGCCGGCACTGCGCAGCCCGGCGACCGTTTCCTCCTGCAACCGGCGGCCACCGCGGCGCAGACCATGCGCCTGGTGCTGACCGACCCGCGAGGGCTGGCGGCAGCAGCGCCTTTTACCGGCAGCGCCGGGGTGGACAACCGTGGCACGGCCACCGTGGCCTCGGTTCTCGCCACCAGCGCGGCGAGCGTGCCGAGCCAGAGAGCCGACTTTGTGTTCACCTCAAACACTGGCGACTACAACTGGACCCTCGACGACGGCACGACCGTGACCAGCGGCACCGGAACCTGGGCGCCCGGTACGCCGATCACGCTCGGTGGTTTTGCGTTGAACCTCGACGGCGTACCCAAGAGTGGCGACACGCTCAAGGTGGCATCGACCGTTTCGCCTGCCGGCAACAACGGCAACGCGCTCGCGTTTTTGAAGCTCGGCGAAACCGCGCTTGTTGGGCTCAGCGCCACGCAGCGTGGCATGAACATCACCGACGCTTATGCCAGCGCGCTGGCTGGAGTCGGTGTGCGCGTGCAGAGCGGCACCACGGCCTCGAAAATCTCGACCGCACTGGCCAGCGACGCCGCGACCGCGCGTTCCAACAAAGTCGGCGTGAGCCTCGATGAAGAAGCGGCGCGATTGATCCAGTTCCAGCAGGCCTACCAGGCCGCGGCCAAGATTCTTCAGGTGGCGCAGACCATCTTCCAGACGCTGCTGCAGACCGGCGCCTGACGCGCCGAGCCGCACCGGGCCTTAGAAAAAGGAGCTTTCATTCCATGCGCATCAGCACTTCCAACGCCTACCAGCAGTCGATCGAGGCGCTGCAGAGGCGGCAGACCGCACTGGTCACGATCAGCGAACAGCTGACCACCGGCAAGCGCGTGAACCGCGCCGGCGACGACCCGGCCGCCGCCGCGCGCGCAGAACGCGCGATAGCCAGCGAAGCGCGGGCCACCGCGAGCCAACGAGCGGTCGATGCGAGCAACAACGCCGTCAGGCTCACGGAAACCGCCTTCGGCGACGCCCAAGAGCTGCTGCAGCAGGCACGCGAAATCGCGGTGGCCGCCGGTGACGCCACCTACAACGACGCCAACCGCGCCACCTTGGCCGGCCGATTGAGCGACATCCGCAACCAGCTGTTTGCCGTGGCGAACCGCGATGACGGTGCCGGCAACCATCTGTTCGCCGGCCAGGCTGTAGACCAGCGCCCTTTCGTCGATGCTGTTGGCGGAGTCCAGTATCAGGGCGGCGAAGGCGCAGCGCTCGCCGGTTCGGGAGAGCCGCTGCCGCTCAGCATTGACGGGCAGGGCCCGTGGATGCGCGCTCGCACAGGCAACGGCGTGTTCGAGACCAGCGCCATCACTGCCAACGGCAGCGCCTTGATCGACAGCGGGCGCGTGATCAACCCAAGCGCACTCACCGCCTCGACCTACGACATCCAGTTCAGCGTGTTGGCCGGCGTGACGACCTATTCGGTGCTGAAAGACGGACTGGCCACCGCGCAGACCAACGTGGCGTTCACGCCGGGGCAATCGCAAGCGATCCAGGTTGACGGTATGTCGGCCAGCATCACCGGCTCACCGGCCGATGGCGACCAGTTCCAGTTGCGTCCGTCGAGTAGCACCCTCACGGTGTTCGATGCGCTCGACAAGGCCATCGCCGACCTGAAAACGCCGTCGCGCACCAACACCCAAATTGCGCAGACCAACTCCACCAACCTGTCCAACCTCGACGCGGTGCTGGGCCAAATACAAAATGGGCGTTCGCAGATGGGGTTTGCGCTAAACCGGGTCGACTCCGTGACCGAACGGCTCAGTGCGCAGAAGCTCGCCAGCCAGACGGAACACTCGAATGCCGAGTCGCTTGACCTGACGCAGGCGATTTCCGACTTCCAAAACCAGCAGACCGGCTACGATGCGGCGCTGAAGGCGTATTCGCTGGTGCAGCGCCTGTCGCTGTTCAACTATGTGAACGCCTAAGAGCCCGTGAAAAAATCCGATACATCTGCTCGGTCGCCCAAAAAAGTGCCGCGCGTCTTTGCTAATTTTCGTCTGGGGCTCCCCATCGGCAGCGCGCCTGGGCGAGCCGGATTCGTTCACTGGCGCTGAGCCTCGCAACCCTTAACCCAACGGGGAACGCACTTGAGTGACTCTGCCATCCTGGGCCAGATCGCCCTCGGCTATTCGCCATTCATCGACCGCAACCGCGCGGTCTCGGCCACGCGGCTCACGGTGTTCCCGCTGCGCCGCGACGCCGAGCTCGACGTGGAGCAGTTGCTGCACGCGGTGGGCAGCGTCTGGCCGGCCACCGGGGCGCGGGTTTCGCTCAACATCGTCAGCGAAAGCCTGCTGCAGGCGCTGTTGCAGGCCCAGCCTTCGGCCAACCTGATGGTTGAGGTGCCTGCCTTCATGGCCGCCGACCCGGCGAATTCGCAGGCCATCATCAGGCTGCACGCCAGTGGCACCACGCTGCTCGTCAAGGGTCGGCCGCTGCAAGAGCTGCCGCGCGAAGTGCTGCCGTGTTTTAAGTATTCGATCATCGATCTGTCCGACGAGCGCCGCCTCGCCGAGAGCAGCGCACCCCCCGGCGTGAAGCGCAGCATTGCTCACGTGCAGTCGGGCGTGCGCACCATCGCCGACATGGAGGCGAGCTTTGCCCGCGGCGCCGAAGCGGTGCTCGGCTGGCCGATTGACGATGTCTTGGTCGCCAGCGGCAAGGCCGGCGGCGGCAGCACCAAGCAAGTGGCTGCGCCGGGCATGCAGGTCATCATGGAGCTGATTCACCGGGTCGATAAAGAAGAGCCGATCGAGAAGCTCGAGAACACGCTCAAGCGCGACCCGCCGCTGGCGTTCAAGCTGCTGCGGTACATCAACTCGCCGGCTTTTGGTTTGCGGGTCGAAATCAGCTCGTTTCGCCACGCAATCATGATGCTCGGCTACAAGCGCCTGAAGCGCTGGCTCGCGCTGCTTTTGGCCACCGCAAGCAAGGAGGTGAACCTGAAGCCGGTGATGTTTGCCGCGGTGCGGCGCGGCCTGTTGATGGAAGAGTTGGCCCGTGGCACTGGCGACGAAGAAACCCGCAACGAGGTTTTCATCTGCGGCGTTTTTTCGCTGCTCGACCGCATGTTCCAGCAGTCCTTTGAGGAGCTTCTCAGCACCATTCCCGTGCCGGAGCGCGTGCACCAGGCGCTGGTCGATCGCGCGGGGCCCTACGAGCCTTACATGAACGTGGTGCGCGCGATTGAAAGCGAATCGCTGTTTGACTTCCGCGAGGCGGCCGACAGCCTGATGATGAGCGTGAGTGAAATCAACCGCGCTCAGTTGCGGGCGCTGATGGCGGCCAGCGAGATCGAGTGACGCCGGCGCAGACTTGGTCGAACGCGCCCGGCTGGCGCGAATTTTTCGATCTGCTGACGGACGCCGTCGTGGTGTTCGACACCGATGAGAGCGTCGTCATGCTCAACACCGCGGCGCTGCGGCTCCTGCCTTGCGAGGTCGGTGCAGCGCTCGACCAGTTGAAGCCGGCGCTTGGTGCCGCCGCGACCCAATGGCTCAAGCTTGTGATGAACGGCTCGTTCCCTGGCACGGTTGCGCCCTTGGCGCGGCTGGCCGATGGCCGAACTGCCATGATCGGCTGGCGCCGGCTTGACCAGCAAAACTCAGCGTTGCGGTTGTCACTCGTTGAGGAATCTCTCTCTGGCCGCGCCGAGCTTGCGTCTGGCCCGCCCTATATGGCGAGCGTGCGCGAGGCGCTGGCGTTGTTCTGGGAGTCGCCGTTTCCGGCATCGTTGCAGGGAACTGACTTTCGCCTGATCGACGTCAACCAGGCCATGCTCGACTACACCGGCTACGACCGCGAGCAGCTCATCGGCAGCGACCCCCAGCAGCTGATGCCGGCCGACGACCAGGCCGAACACGCCGCGCGGCGCGAGCGCCTGCAGGCCAGCGCCGGCGTGGCCAGCGAGCCCGGGCTGAGAGAAGGCCGACTGTTCGATGCGAGTGGCCGCGAGCGGCGCTACCGAGTGGCGCGGCGCACCCTGCTGGGCCACAACGCCGAGCCGCTCTACCTTGCGGTGCTGCAAGACGCCACTGCAGAACACCTTGCAAGCGAGCGCGCTGACCGTTCGTTGCGTGAGCTTGACGACTGGTTCGATCTGAGCCCCGTCGGCATGGTGCTGTTCGACACCAGCGGCCTGCTGCTGCGCACCAACCCGGCATTCGACATGCTTGCCGGCGTGGTGCCGGTGGCGCTGGCCGAGGCGCCCGCCGGCCTGCAGCAACTGCTGGCGTGGAACGACGGACAAGTGGCGGCGCAGCTGCACGCCGGTGCGCTGCCAGTGCAGCGCCAGGGCTCGTTGGGCGCCGTGGGCCAGGAGCCGCGGCTGCTGCGCTCGGTCGTGCGCGGCTACCACACCGCGGGAGGCCAGCGCCGCTACATGGCGGTGCTGGAAGATCGCAGCATCGAAGAAGAACGCGATCTGGCGCAGATGCAGATCGGCGCATTGATGGACACGGCCGGTGTCGGACTGGCGACGTTCCAAGAATCGTCTGGCTGGGTGCCGCAGGGCCGCGTGCTGCGCGGTGAGCATGCCGGTCCGGGCGTGATGGAATCGATCGGCCGCGACGTGGTGGTGGCCGAGTCGCTGCCGGAATTCGAAAGGCTTCAGAGTGCGTTGCATCACGGGCAGCGGGTCGAAGTGTGCTACGCCATCAAGCACCCCGAGCTGGGCGAGCGCTGGCTGGTCACACGGGTGGAGCCGGCCACGCTCACGTCGGGCAAGCGCACCACGTCGGTCGTGACGCTCGACATCACCGAACAACACCAGAGCCAGCTGCGCGGTGAACAGCTTCTGCACGAGCTAAGCACAATTCTTGAGAGCACGACGGCCGGCATCGCCTACCTGCGGGGCGACGCGCTGCTGCGCTGTAACCGCCGCTTCGAAGCCATGCTGGGCTGGTCCGAAGGTGCGGCGCTTGGCCTCGGCGTGCAGGCTCTGTTCGCCAACAACCCGAACGCAGCGCGCATTGCGGCCGAAGCAGCCGCTGCACTGACTGAGAGCCCGATCTTCGAAACCGAGTTTGATGTGCCGGCCGAAGACGGCAGCAATACGCTGCAGCGCTGGTATTCGCTGTCGCTTCGGCGCACGAGTGCGGCCGACGGCGGCGCCGAGACCATCGCGGTGCTTTCCGACGTGACCCGGCTGAAGAACCAGCAGATGGAGCTCGAAGTCTTGGGGCGCGACCGCGAGCTGATGTTCAGCCTGTCGGGCGTGGGCATCGCCTTCATTCGGGGCCACTTGATCCAGAGGGCCAACGAGGCTCTCGCGCACCTTGCTGCATGCACGGTCGAAGACTTGTCGATGCTCGACATTGCCGAGCTGTTCGTTGACCGTACCGACTTCGAACACATTTGGCCGCAGGAGGAAGCCGAGCTGCGCAGCCACGGCCGCTGGACCGGCGAACGTCAGCTGCGTTTGCGCGACGGCCGGCTGCGCTGGGTTCAGGTGAGCAAACGGCTCGTGACGCTGGGCGACGTGTCGGGCGGCATCATCGCGTCGTATGTTGATGTGGACGCGCGCCACCGCGCCGAGCGCGCCGTGGCGCTGCAGGCTGATCGCACGCGGTCGATCCTCGACTCAGCGCTGGTCGGCATCGTCACCGTCGGGCCGCAAGGCATCGAATGGATGAACCGCTCGGCGCGGCGTATGTTTGCCGGCGAGCTGGCCGACTTCGTGAACCTGCCAATGTCGACCGTGGCGACGCCCGAGGCCGACCACCCGTTCCGCCGCACGCAGTACCTGACCGAGTTGGTCGAGGGCGAGGCACAGACCTTCGAATGTCGGGTGCTGGCGCGCGACGGGCGCGAGTTTTGGGTGGTGGGCAACGCGGTGGCGACCGAACGCGAATCGACCGGCCGTCAGCTCACCTACGCGCTGCTGGACATCGAACGGCGCCGTCTGGCCGAAGCGCGCGTGACCGAAGCGCAGGCTTCGCTGCAACGCATCATCGAAGCAGCCCCGCTGGCGATCACGCTGTACGACGCGCACACGCTGAAAATCGTGCAGATCAACGAAGTGGCGGCGCGGGCCTCGGGGCACACACCGTTGCAGCTGATTGGCGCTTCGCCCGAAGACATCGTGACGCCAGAGTTCGCCCAGGCGCTGCGGCACGACATGGCGCACGCGCTCGGCTCGACCGAGGTGACGACGCGCGAGTACCAGATGCTGATCGACGGCGAGGACACGGTCTGGGACGCACGCTACCTGCCGCTCGCCGCTGGCCCTGGCCGTGTGCCAGACCAGTTGCTGCTGGTGGCGACCGACGTGACCGAACAGCGCGCCGCGCAAGAGGCGCGGCTGCAGGCAGCCATCGCGCAGCGCGAGATGCTCGTTAAAGAGGTGCATCACCGCATCAAGAACAACCTGCAAGGCGTGGCCGGCCTGCTTCAGCAAATTGGCCAGCGCAAGCCCGAAGTGGCAGGCGTGATAGGCGAGGTGGTGGGCCAGGTGCACGCCATTGCGCAGGTCTACGGACTGCAAGTTGGCAGCGGCGGGCCGCTGCTGCTGGCCAGCGTGGTCGAGGCCATCACGTCTTCGGTGCAGCGCACCTTCGGTCGCACGATCTGCTTTTCTGTGGCCGGCACGACGCCGCATGACTGGACGCTGCCCGAGGCCGAGTCGATCCCGATCGCCCTGACGCTCAACGAGCTGCTGACCAACGCCGTTAAGCACAGCGCCGGCACGCCCGACGACGAAGTGCTCTGCACGCTCGACGGCGGCGAAATGGGCGTGCGCATCAAGATCTCGAACCTTGCCACGCTGGCCGCAGGGTTCGACCTCATGCGCATTCCCGGCGGTGTGTCGGGCTTGGGCCTGGTGCGCGCGTTGATGCCGCGGCGCAGCGCCCGCTTCACGCTGGAGCAGGGCGGGGACCGGGTCGTGGCCGAGGTGGTGTTGCAACCCCCGGTGGTCACGCGCGGCTGACAAAAGTGCGGCAAGCGCATGCGCATTCTTTGCTTTGCGTTCGGCGAGACAAATCAGCCGCCGCGCGGCGCCGGGTTCACGGACAATCGACGCAGTTCGAAGTGGAGCCCGGCCAGCCGCGAGGCGCTGGGCACAAATGGCAATGACCTCAAACCCCAAAGGCACGATCCTGGTTGTAGACGATGATCGCCTCGTGCTCGCCACGCTGGCGCACGGCCTCACCCAGGCCGGCTACGACGTGATCGATGCCGACAACGGCGACGACGCGATTCTGCTTGCACGCGAGCACCGGCCTGACCTGGCGCTGCTCGACATCCGTATGCAGGGCAAGAGTGGCTTCGACGTGGCCGCCTACCTGCGCGAGTACTGCCAGATTGCGTTCATGTTCTTGTCCGCCTTCACCGATGACGCGACGGTTGCCCAGGTGAAGGAGCTCGGTGCGGTGGCTTATCTCGTGAAGCCGCTCGACATTGCGCAGATTCTGCCGACGGTGGCCACCGCTATGCAAAACGTGCAGGCGCAGCGCAGTGCCGTGAGTTTGCCGGCCCCCGGCGAAGGGCATTCGCCGGAGCAGTTGCAGTGGATGGCCGTCGGTTTGCTGATTCAGCGCGACGGGCTCACCGCAGCGCAGGCCTTGCAGCGGCTACAGCAGCTGGCTGGCGACGCCGCGCTGCCGGTCGCCCAGAAGGCGGCGCAGCTGATCAGCCTTGCGGCAGCGAAAAATGAAACTGCGCGCCCTGGCTGACTTCGGCCTCGCCCCAGATTTCACCGCCATGGCGGCGCACGATGCGCCGCACAGATGCCAGGCCGATGCCGGTGCCAGGAAAGTCGTTGGCACTGTGCAGCCGCTGGAACACGCCGAACAGGCGGTCTGAAAAGCGCATGTCGAAACCGGCGCCGTTGTCGCGCACGGTGAACACGTCGCCGCCCTGGGCTGAGCGCGCAAACACGATGCGCGCATCGGTGCATTTGCTCGTGTACTTCCAGGCGTTGCCCAGCAGGTTTTCGATCACCACGCGCAACAGTGTCGCGTCGCCCTGCACCTGCAGGCCGGGCTCAACTTCGACCGTGATCACGCGATCTGGCCACTGGCGCCGCAGGTCGTCAGCCACGTAGCCGGCGAGCTGCGAAAGGTTCACGGTCTGGCGTGCCAGCGGCTGCGACGACAACTTCGACAGCGCCAGCAGCGCCTCGATCATGTTGTTCATGCGCGCGGCGGCGGCGAGGACGCGGTCAAGGTGGTCGTTGCCGACGCGGTCAAGCAATCGACCGTAGTCTTCCTTGACGATTTTTGTGAAGCCTTCAACCACGCGGATCGGCGCGCGCAGATCGTGCGAGATCGTGTAGCTGAATGACTCTTGCTCCGCCCCCGAGCCGTCGGCTTCCATGTCGTTGGTGTTCGGGGCAGGCTTGGCCAGCGCTGCTGTGGGTGCAGCGTCGAACTCTCGAAAGGTGCCCTGATAACCGGCGAAGGCACCGGCAGCATCGCTGCGAATCCGTGCGCGCAGCCGGCCGTGCCTCGGTTTTGCGCCGTCGTGCACCAAGCTCGCGGTGGCGCCGTCGAGCGCCACCGACGCCTGCAACTGCGCCTGCAGTGCGGCGGGGTTGTCGGCGCTGAAGTGTTCCCACAGCAGGGGCGACGAGTTCGCGGGCGACCAGTCGGCCTGCGGCACACCCGACGGTGGGCGCCACTGCACCAGCCGATGCTGGGCATCGGTTTGCCACTGCCAGACGTCGCTCAGTTCGTTCGCGTTCTGCAGCTGCATGCGTGTTTCACGCAAGGCTTCGAGCAGCAGGCGCTGTCGGTTCGCCGCGTTCAGGGCGAGCGCGGCGAACACCGCGAGCAGCAGCGCAGGCAGCACGACCAGGAAGATCAGGGTTGCGCTCATGCCGGGAACAGCGTCGTCGGGAGTGGTGAGCGGCAGATGATTGATGATCGCGGCCCAGATCGCCCAGGCCAGCAGCAGGGTGCCGGCCACCACCGCACACAGCGCCGCCCAGGGCTGCCAGCGGGGCTGCAGTTGCACACCGATGCCACTGACACGATTCATGCAAAACATTGTAGGGGCGAGGTCAGCATCTCACGCTCAGAGCCTGTCGTGGAATCCGGCGCGAGGGAGGCGCCGTCGTTGTCGGCGCCAACGCGGCGTGGATGCTCGCAGAACGTGAGGACCGTTGGGTCTGCTTCGATGCGAACCTACTGCTCAAGACCTGGGTAGTCGAACGGACGGATGGTGCGCTCGAGCTTGGGGCTGAAGGCCGTGAGCAGCCTCGTTCCGCGTGGTCGCGAAGTGCTGAACGGCGTCAAAAAGCGCGGCGATGATTCCTTCATGAATCAACACCTTACCGAAGGCTTGAACGCAAAACCACGAATTGACAGGTTTACTTCGCCGAGTTTGAAGTTGACGACTTTGCTGCCATTGCCGCGTTCCACGGCTTCAAGCGCCAACTGTGCTCGCGATACAAAGCCCGATCAGGCCGACTATTTGTTGGACTCGGGAGCCTGTGACGCAGTCGGGCGCGCCCGAGCAAGCGGGCGGACGGCGGACGAACATTCGTAACGGCAAGTGGTGCCGTTTGAAGCGCCCGGCCAGGTGAGTCGGATTGGTGAACTCGCGCATACAGCCCGAGTGGCCGTCCTTCATGCCCGCGCGGTAGCCGCGAAAGACTCTCCAGACGCGGAATAGCTCACGAGAAGAGGCGGCCGCTAGAAGCTCATTTCTTCGCAAGAAGCGCGGCCCCGACGTCGTGCGGGCTGTCCTTGCGGCCAGCATTTCATTTGCGCTCCCCGGCGTATCGGCTGGGTCGCAGCGGGCAACAACCCCTTACAGAACCAATCGGCCGGTTGCCGTTGGCCGGCTAGGCAGGCAACAATCCATGCGGTATCGTATACATTAATTTAAACGGTCTATGGCCAAGCATGCATCTTTCATTCGCGTCAACAACACTGCTGCGGGTTTGACCCGCGCACGGAGATAACAATGTCCAAGATCAAATTTTCGAAGAACAAGCTGGTCTTAGCTGGCCTACTCAGTTGCGCCACCGCCGCGTCGGCGCAGACGGTTGTGAGCTTCACGGTGGTCAACGCCGACACCGGTGCCGACATCGCAACCTTTACTTCCAGCGGCTGGCTCACCACCCGCCCGCCTCGCATCAACCTGCGGGCCAACACACTTGGCACAACCAAGGTCACCTTCACTGACGCCTCGACCACCCACACTGAGTACGCCGTTCCGTTTGCCTACAAAGGCGACTTGAAGGGCGTTTACAACAAGTGGGCTCCGGTGGACGGTGTGTATGTCATCAACGCGACCCCGTTTTCAAGCACTGGCGCAGCAGGTCCGAAGGCCACTTTGACGTTGACCCTGAGCCCCTTTCAAATAGCAGTCGACCCCCCTGGGGCTTTTGGCGGAGGAGTTGTAGTCACCCCCCCTCCTGTAGTTATCGGCAACCCCCCTGCACCTGCACCTGCACCTGCACCTGCACCTGCACCTGCACCTGCACCTGCACCTGCACCTGCACCTGCACCAGGTGTACGTTCCTTTGATATCAAACTTGACCTATTCATTCCTCAGTTTGATTCATCACCTGATCTTGACGACATTGAAGCCCAGGCTGCCGTCGGCACTATTCTCAGGGACCCTAAATTCAAAGATGTGAAATACTTTGCTGTGACGGGCGCCTACGGCAATCAGGGCGGCTATTGCTTTAATCCCACTCCCGATCTACTCAATGCTGCCTTTGGTGTGGGAAAATGGGCAAGTTGGGCTGAGCGGGATAATAGTAAATCTCAAACTGAGATTGCGGTGAGAGATATGGCAATTAAAACCATTGATGCTGGCGGCCACGTTTGGGTCATGGAAGCAGGGCAGTCTCAGTTCACCCAGGCGTGGGTCACGAGGGTGAAAACTAGTAGGAGTGATATTGACACCTCTCAAGCCATCACTGTCGTACAGCACAGCAATTGGAACGAACAACAATCCGGCTCAAGTTTGAATTACGTGAAGGCCAATACTGACTACCACAAAATTCCTGATGGAAATGCTGTAGGCAACGGGACACCTGGCTTTCTTACCAATAGCATAACTCCGTGGGACAAGGCACTTGCACTGCCAACTTCCTATGTTTACTGGATTTCTGCGCGGACATATGTCAATGCCTACCTGCAAACCGCTTCAAGTAGAGGTTGCAGTAAAAACTCAGCTATCGCAGTTGGTGGTATGGACTTCTCAGATGCGGTAGAAGCAATCTGGATATTTAATGTCCAAGGAATAAAAGACACAGTGGGCTTCTTCAACACATTCACCAACTGATTGGGGTCTCTCGTCGTCTTGTGGTGAGCGTTTAGCCGCGGCATCTTGAATAGCGGAGCGCCGCGGCTAATGATCGTGTCCAACAAGGAAATGGTTGGACACGATGGCCGAAGAGAGAGTCGTCTTGCGCAGGCGACACAGTGCGCAGTTGAGGGCAATGGTGCTGGCGCAGTGCGCGGCGCCTGGTGCGTCGGTGGCGAAGGTGTCGATGACGCACGGGTTGAACGCGAACCTTGTGCACGGCTGGCGCAAACTGGCGCGCGAGCGCGATGCCGCGGTCTTGGTGCCGGCAGCATGCCCGGCGCCAGTGCCTGCAAAACCGGCCGCAGGCCTGCCGCAATTCATGCCGGTGTCGCTAACGCCCAGCTTATCGCCGCCGATGCCGCCGCCAGCACCGTCAGACATCCAGATCGAACTGCGCCGTGGCGCCACGGCCGTGAAGATCACCTGGCCAGTCGCGTCGGCGGCAGACTGCGCAGCGTGGATGCGAGAGTTGCTGCGGTGATCCGCATCGACGCACCTTCACCGAATTTCTGGCCACAGCCGGGATGTTCGAGCGCTGGGTCGAAGGCTGCCCGCTGAGCTACAC
>JBBRPV010000033.1:0-42329 GCA_038227445.1 Burkholderiales bacterium
CCTTTGAGGGGCCGATGATGTCGATCAAGACCGTCAACGCGCTCAGCCACTACACCGACTGGACGATCGGCCACGTGCATGCCGGCGCGCTTGGCTGGGTCGGCTTCATCAGCATCGGCACGCTCTACTACCTGGTGCCGCGGATGTTCGGGCAGACGCGCATGCACAGCGTTCGCGCGATTGAGCTGCACTTCTGGATCGCGACGCTCGGCGTCGTGCTCTACATCGCCGCGATGTGGATAGCCGGCGTGATGCAGGGCCTGATGTGGCGCGCGGTCAACCCCGACGGCACGCTGGTCTACAGCTTCGTCGAGAGCGTCAAGGCGACCTACCCGTTCTATATGGTGCGGCTGTTCGGCGGCCTGCTCTACCTGTGCGGCATGGGCGTGATGGTCTGGAACGTCGTGATGACCGCGCGCGCCGGCCGCTACGTGCCGCTGCGCATCCCTGCGCCTCATGTCGCGAAGCCATTCGTCGCGCCGCTCGCGCCCAGCGCCGCCTGATTCACGGAAGCCTTCAATGTCTGACCACAACACCCCCGCTGCCGGCTTCACCCACGAGAAAATCGAGACCAGCAACTTCCTGATGATCGTTCTGATCCTGTTGGTCATCGCCGTCGGCGGCCTGGTCGAGATAGTCCCGCTGTTCTTCCAGCGCTCGACGACCGAGCCGGTGCCGGGCCTGAAGCCCTACACCTCGCTGCAGCTCGCGGGCCGCGATGTCTATACCCGCGAGGGTTGCTACAACTGCCACTCGCAGATGATCCGCTCGCTGCAGGCCGAGGTGCTGCGCTACGGTCACCAGTCGATGCCGGGCGAGTCGGTCTACGACCATCCGTTCCAGTGGGGCAGCAAGCGCACCGGGCCCGACCTGGCCCGCGTTGGCGGCAAGTACAGCGACGAGTGGCACCAGCTCCACCTGAACAACCCGCGCGACCTGGTGCCCGAGTCGAACATGCCCGAGTACCCGTGGCTGTTCAAGACCAAGCTCGATCCGCTCGATGCCGCGCCACGCATGACCGCCTTGCGCCGCGTCGGCGTGCCCTACACCGATGCCGAGATCGCCGCCGGCGGCGCCGCACTGATCGACAAGACCGAACTCGACGCGCTCGTGGCCTACCTGCAGGTGCTCGGCACCGCCGTGAAGTGAAGGAAGCGAGATGGACGTGAACGCACTTCGCATCGCCGTCACCCTGCTCTCGTTCGGGGTTTTCATCGGCATCGTTGTCCACGCGCTGTCGCGGCGCAATCAGGCGGGCTTCTCGGAAGCGGCGCAACTGCCCTTCCACGATTCGCGACCTATCGACGACCAAGACCAGACGAGACAACGGCCATGAGCGACTTCATAAACAACGGCTGGTCTCTCTACATCGCCGGCGCGACTGTCGTCGGCCTGCTCGGCTGCCTGTGGCTTCTGTGGGTGGCCTCCAAACGCCAGCCGATGGCGGCCGACAACAGCACCGGCCACGTGTTCGACGAAGACCTGGTCGAGATGAACAACCCTCTGCCGCGCTGGTGGATGGTCCTGTTCATCCTCACCGTGATCTTCGGCTTCGCCTACGCCGGCCTGTACGGCGGCCTCGGCAGCTTGCGTGGCTTTCTTGGCTGGTCAAGCCAGGGCGAATTGAATGCCGATCAGATGATGACGGCAGCCACCGTCGCCCAGGCCTACGCGCCATTCAAGGGGCTGCCCACGCCGGCGCTCGCACGCAACCCGAAAGCGACGGCGATCGGCGAACGTCTGTTCGCCAACAACTGCGCGGCTTGCCACGGCTCGGATGCGAAAGGCTCGAAGGGCTTCCCGAATCTGACCGACGGCGACTGGCTGCACGGCAGCGCTCCGGAGCAGATCGAGCAGAGCATCACCGAGGGTCGCATCGGCATGATGCCGCCGATGATTGCAGCCGTCGGCACACCCGAGGATGTTCGCAATGTCGCCCACTACGTGATGAGCCTGTCGGGCAGCGCGCACAACACGATCTACGCCGCCGCCGGCCGGCCGAAGTTCGCGGTCTGCGCCGCATGCCATGGCGCCGACGGCAAGGGCAACCCGGCGATCGGCTCGGCCAACCTCACCGACAAGATCTGGCTGCACGGCTGGGGTGAGGCGGCGATCATCGACATCGTGACGCACGGCAAGACGAACGTGATGCCGTCGCAGAAGGGGCGGCTCACGCCGGAGCAGATCCACGTGCTCGCGACCTACGTTTGGGGGCTGTCGAACCCGCCCACCGCCACGGCTGCGGTGTCGCCATGACCGGCCCCGCGGCGCCGCAGACCGCGACGCGCCGCATCATCCCGATCATCGAATCGACGCTGCCAGTCTCTCTCTATCAGAGCGAGGCGAAGATCCAGGCGCGGTCGGTCACGGGCTGGTTCGCCGGCTGGCGCTGGGCGCTGGTCTGGCTCACGCAACTCGTCTTCTACGGCCTGCCCTGGCTCGAATGGGGCGGCCGCCAGGCGGTGCTGTTCGACCTCGGCGCGCGCCGCTTCTACATCTTCGGCCTCGTGCTCTACCCGCAGGATTTCATCTACCTGTCGGGCCTGCTGGTGATCTCGGCGTACTCACTGTTTCTGTTCACCGCGGTGGCTGGGCGCCTGTGGTGCGGCTTCGCGTGCCCGCAGACCGTCTACACCGAGATCTTCATGTGGGTCGAGCACCGCTTCGAGGGCTCCCGCCAGGCGCGAATCAAACTCGACGGCGCGCCGTGGGGCGCCGCCAAGCTGCTCAAGCGCGGCGGCAAGCAGGCTGTGTGGCTGGCCATCGGGCTGTGGACCGGCTTCACGTTTGTCGCCTACTTCACGCCCGCACGCTCGCTCGCGTCCGAGGCGACACAGTTTGCGCTCGGCCCATGGGAGACGTTCTGGTGTCTCTTCTACGGCTTCGCGACCTACGGCAACGCCGGCTACATGCGCGAGCAGGTCTGCAAGTACATGTGCCCGTACGCGCGCTTCCAGAGCGCGATGTTCGACCACGACACGCTGGTGATCAGCTACGACGCGGCCCGCGGTGAGCCGCGCGGCTCGCGCGCTCGCGGCGTCGCGTCAGCATCGATCGGCAAGGGCGACTGCATCAACTGCACGCTGTGCGTGCAGGTCTGCCCGACCGGCATCGACATCCGCGACGGCCTGCAGTACGAGTGCATCGGCTGCACGGCCTGCATCGACGTCTGCAGCGGCGTGATGGACAAGGTCGGCTACCCGCGCGGGCTGATCCGCTACGCCACGCAGCGCGGCATGGCGCAGCGATTCGGCTCGGCGCAGATGTGGCGTCACGTGTTTCGTCCGCGCATCCTGGTCTACGCCGCACTGCTCGTGATCATCGGCGGCGGGTTCACGGCCAGCCTGGCGACCCGCTCCCCGTTTCGTGCCGACGTGGTGCGCGACCGCGGCTCGATGGGCCGCATGGTCGAGGACGGCCGCATCGAGAACGTCTACCGCGTGCAGCTGATGAACGCGACCGAGGCGCCGCAGCACTTCCGCGTCGAGGTCGAAGGCGTGCCGCAGGCCTCGGTCGTCTCGAACGCCGAGACCGATGTCGCCTCCACACAGGCACGCTGGCTGCCGGTCGCAGTGCAGATACCGCCCGGCGTGGCCGCATCGCTCGGCGCCGGCGCGCACCCGATGCGATTCAGGATCGTGCTCACCGACGCCGGCCGTGTGGTTCACACCCTGACCGAGAAATCGACGTTCTACGTGCCCCGTTGAAAAGGATGGTCCCCATGCAAGCAGTTCCTCCTTCCGGCCCCGCGCCCGAGCCTTGGTATCGGGTGGGCGTGATGTGGGTGTTCGTCGGCGGCCTGGGTGCGGTCGTGATCGGCAGCTTCATGCTGCTGGCCACGGCGATCCAGCATGCCGATGTCGAGCTGAAGTCGGTCCCGATGAAGCCGCCCTCGTACTACAAGCCGTTCCCCGCGGCTGAACCGGCGGCTGCAGCGGCCAGGCCGACGCCGTGATCCGCCGCGCGCTGCAGATCCTCTGGCCGGCGTTTCTCGCGGCGGGCGTGCTGGAAGCGCTCGTCTTCGCGGTTGTGGATCCGGCTGAACTGCACTGGGTCTCGGGCGTGCGCATCGATTGGTCGGCGCAGGCGGTCTACACCTTTACGTTCCTGATGTTCTGGGGTGCGATCACCGCTGCCGGCGCGCTCACCGCGTTGCTCTCGATTGAAGCCGACGAGGTGAACGACGCCTCCTGATCAGGCCGCGATCGGCGCGCCCGGTCAGATCGGCGCGGACACCACGCTCAGGATCCGGGTGAACCGCGCACGGTAATCGGCGCTCGGCTCGTGACCGGTGAGCGGGTCGCGATTCGCGGCGAGCATCAGGGGAATCGACCGCAGCATGGCCGCCAGGGCTCGGTGTTCCTCGCGGATGAAGTGCAGGGTGGAATGCGTCATCGCGAATGCTCCGACGTGTTGGACCATTCTTGCCGCACGCGGACCGCCGCGCCTTGGCGGCGCGCAACCTCGCTTGTGTCAGCTCAGCAACTCAGCAACTCGAGCCGTTGACGAGCTGGCGCAACGCGGACTCGTCGAGCACGCGCAAATGCCGCTGCTTCACTTCGAGCACGCCGTCGTCCTGGAACTTCGAGAACGCACGGCTCACGGTCTCCAGCTTCAGGCCAAGGTAGCTGCCGATCTCCTCGCGCGTCATGCGAAGGATCAGCGTGGTGCTGGAGAAGCCGCGCGCGCGCAGACGCTGGGTCAGGTTCAGCAGGAAGGTCGCGAGCCGCTCCTCCGCCCTCATGCTGCCCAGCAGCAGCATCACGCCGTGCTCGCGGACGATCTCGCGGCTCATCACTTTGTGCAGCTGACGCTGCAGCCCGCCGAACTCGCGCGACAGCGATTCGAGTTGGGAAAAGGGGATGACGCAGACCTGCGAATCCTCGAGGGCGATGGCGTCGCAGGTGTGGCGGTCGGAGCCGATGCCGTCGAAGCCCAGCAACTCGCCCGCCATTTGGAAACCCGTGACCTGGTCGCGGCCGTCCTCGGAGTTCACGCGGGTTTTGAAGAAGCCAGTGCGCACGGCGTACAGCGATACGAACACATCGCCGCTGTTGTAGAGCGCAGCACCACGCTTGAGGTTGCGGCGTTCGCCGACCATCGAATCGAGCCGCTTCAACTCGTCGCCGTGCAGGCCCACGGGAAGGCACAGCTCGCGCAGGTTGCAACTCGAGCACGCCACCTTCAGCGTCGGCACGTGGATCGGGATCACACCATCCGCGGGGCACTCGCTGCGGGCAGCCGCTCTCAAGGCGACGCCTTTGGCATTGGCATTGGCATTGGCATTGGCGGGCGGGGCGGTGGGCGTGTCCATGTGCATCCTCGAATGTTCTCAAAAGGTCTCGCCGCAATCCTTGACGAAAGTCAAGGCACTGCGTTTCGGCCGGCCCCAAGATGGCCGGACATGAGCATCGCGACCATCCCCCGACTGCCGATATCGGCCCAATTGCTCGAGCGCCTGGATGTGCCGGGGCCGCGGTATACGTCCTATCCGACCGCCGACCGCTTCGTCGAAGCCTTCGGTCCCGCCGAGCACCAGCGCGCCCTCAGATCCCGCATGAGCGGTTCGGCTCGCAGCTCTGGCGGGTCGCCGCTTTCCGTCTACGTCCACATCCCTTTCTGCGAATCGGAGTGCTACTACTGCGGTTGCAACAAGATCGTCACGCGGCAGCACGACCGGGCGGCCTCGTACCTGGATACCCTGGAGGCTGAAATCGCACTCCATGTCGCGGAGCTAGGCACGCGCCAACCCGTCACGCAACTGCATCTGGGCGGTGGCACTCCGACCTTCCTGAGCAACACCGAAATGTCGCGGTTGATGGCCATGCTACTCGCATCGTTCGCCGTGACAAGCGAATCCGAGGTGTTGATCGAGGTCGACCCGCGGACCGTCGACGCGGCGCGCCTGAATCACCTGCGTGCACTCGGCTTCAATCGGCTGAGTTTCGGCGTTCAGGACTTCGATGCCGACGTCCAGAAGGCAGTGCACCGCGTGCAGAGTTTTGACGGCGTCGCGGCCTTGATGCAGACCGCGAAGGCGCTCGGATTCAGCTCCACCAACATGGACCTGATCTATGGTCTGCCGCAACAGACAGCGGCGTTGTTCGAACACACGCTCGAGCAGGTGTGTGAACTGCGACCCAACCGGATCGCCTTGTACGCCTACGCTCACCTGCCGCAGCGCTTCAAGCCGCAGCGCCGCATCGACAGCGCTTCCTTGCCAACGGCGACGCAGAAGATCGCGATGCTGGCGCAGGCAATCGAGCAGTTCGAGGCAGCCGGCTATGTCTACATCGGCATGGACCACTTCGCGCTGCCAGACGACTCGCTCGCGGTCGCCCGCCGCCAGGGGCGTCTGCGCCGCAACTTCCAGGGCTACAGCACGCGGCCCGACTGCGATCTGATCGGCCTGGGCGTCTCGTCAATCAGCCGGGTGGGCGCGACCTACAGCCAGAACGCCAAGACGCTGGCCGAGTACACGGACGCGATCTCGCGCGGGCAGTTCGCGACCCTGCACGGCATAGCGCTGACCCGCGACGACATCCTGCGCCGCGCCGTCATCATGGCGCTGATGTGTCAGGGGCGGGTTGACTTCGAAGCGATATCGCTCGCCCACCTGGTCGACGTCGCCCAGGTCTTCGAACCCGAGCTCGCGGCGCTGCGACCACTCGAAGCGTCGGGCCTGGTCGAGCTGGTGCCCGGCGCCATCGAGGTCACGCCGCTCGGCTGGTATTTCGTCCGCAACATCGCGATGGTGTTCGACCGCCAGCTGCAGGCGGATCGCGCGCGCAGCCAGTTCTCGCGCGTGATCTAGGCGCCGTATGAGCCTGGCCCTGGCCGCCTCGGCATTGCTTTTGGGCCTCGCTGGCGGGCCACACTGCGCGGTCATGTGCGGCGCACTGCAGGCCGGCATCGCACACCGGCCGACGCCGCGCGCCGCCTTTTACACCATGGCCGCGCTGCAGGCCGGGCGGCTGGTCGGCTACACGGCCGCCGGCGCCGTCGTTGCGACGACCGTCTCGGCCCTGTCGACGCTCGGCACCGCATCCGCGGCACTGCGGCCGGTCTGGACGATGCTGCAAGTCGCCGCGCTCATGTTCGGTGTCGCCCTGCTGGTCGGCGGCCGGGTGCCGCGGTGGGTGTCGAGTCTACGTTGGCGACGCGCCCGCTTCGGGCCTGCGGCCGCCACCGTTCGATTCACCGACCGGCTGCCATCGAGCGTCAAGGCAGCCGGTGCGGGCGCCTGTTGGGCGGCCATGCCGTGCGGTCTTCTGCAGTCGGCCCTGATCGTCGCGGCGCTGGCCAACACGGCCGCGGAGGGCGCCGGCGTGATGCTCGCGTTCGCCGCTGGCAGCGCGGTCAGCCTGCTGGTGGTGAGCGTAGCCTGGATGCCCCTGGGCGTCGCTCATGGGAGACGGGCCGGCGCGACGTTGTCAATGCGGCTCGCCGGTGCGCTGCTTTCGGCCAGCGCGGCCTTCGCGCTCTTTCACGGCATGAGTGCCGCCTTGCAGCAGCTGTGCACATAGTTCAGTCCGTCATGAACACCGGGACGGTCATTGCCTCCAGCATGCGGCGGGTGGCCGAGGGCATCCCGCGCGGGGTCGTCAGATCGAGAATTGTGGCCGCAGCGTCGGGGTCAAGGGCAGCTCGATCGAGCCCCCTGCAATCATCCTAAAAACAGCAGCTACCCGCCCCCGGCGAGCGCCGGAGGCGGGGTCGGCAGACTGATTTGGCCGACGATTTTCCGGCAGATGTAGGCCAGAAGCGTGGCCCAGCGGTCGAGCGAGGGCAACTGCTCCGCAGCGGTCCGCACGGTGGCCAGGTGGGCCGAGGTCGAACGGTTCCGGTCACGCAAGGCCGTGCCGCGCACCAGCAAGCTCGACGCCTTCAAGGGCCTGACGTCAACGCTTGTCAGGATCCGCCACTGTGTGATGGCGACGACGCGGACTTGAGTTTCCATGCGGGAGCATCGCGGTGCGTTGCGCGCCGAGCGCCTGATCGATGAGGGAATGCGTCTGCCTGGCCGGCCTGCAGGGCGGCCAGGCAGACGCGGGCGAAGTCGGTTGGGGTAAAGCCGCGGCCGCGTCGGTCGTGACGAGCCGAGGTCTGCGCGACGGGGCTCGGGACGGCTATTGCGCCACCTGGGGCGACCTGCGCGCGGCGCGGTACAACCGACCGATGCCGAAGAAGGTGGGCGCGGCGGCGGTCCTCTCTCGCCTGGAAGCTTGATGACCGCGCCGCACCCGACACCGTGCCGATAGAGGCGGCGCCACAACAGTGTGGCCCGCTGGGGCGACTCCGTCCAGCACTCAGCCTGCGCCACCCGCTACCTGCTGCCAGGCCTGCGCCAGGTCGGCGGGAAGCTCGGCCTCGAACACCATCGCGGGGTCACCAGGGCTGGCTGGGTGCACAAACCCCAGGCGCGCTGCATGAAGGGCCTGCCGCTCCATGCCCAGCGCCGGCCTGCCACCGTAGACCGCATCAGCCACCAGCGCATGACCACGCGAGGCCAGGTGCACGCGAATCTGGTGCGTGCGCCCAGTGTGCAGCGTACAAAGCAGCGCGCTGAAACCCTTTGCGCAGGCCAGAACTTGCACGTCGGTCCTGGCTGGTTTGCCGGAGCCGACTACCGCCATGCGGACACGTGACTTCGGGTCACGGCCAATCGGCGCGTCAACACTGAACGTAGCAGGCTTAACGTCGCCCTGCACGATGGCGACGTACCGGCGGTGCACCTCGCGCGCCGAGATAGACCGCACCAGCGCAGTCACCGCCGGCAAGGTCTTGCCGACGACCATCAGTCCAGTGGTGTCCTTATCAAGCCGATGCACGATGCCGGCGCGCGGCAGTCTGGCCGCACCCTTGTGATGCGCCAACAATGCGTTCAGCAAGGTAGCAGACCAGTTGCCCGCAGCCGGGTGCACGACCATTCCGGCCGGTTTGTTGACGACCATCAGGTGTTCATCTTCGTAGATGACGGAAAGCGAGATCGGCTCGGGGCGGAAAGCCCGGCTTTCGGCAGTCGGCACAAGTTCGATTGCCACCGTCTGCCCAGCCAACACTTTGCGCGAGGCAGACCCGGCCACCACGCCGTCGACACACACGTGGCCCTGTTCGATCAAGCCTTGCAGATGGGTGCGCGAGAACTCTCCCGCCATTACCACCACCGCCTTGTCCAGACGCTGGCCGTGCAGTGCTTGCGACACCGCAGCCTCGCGCCGTTCGGGTTCGTCGAACCAGGGGGCGTGTACTGCTTCCGCCTCGTCCGGTACGAAGCCGGGGCTCTCTGGGTACAGCAGGGGCACAACCATATAATCGCTCTTCGTTTTCAGACAGGGCAGCGCCACCTCGCGCTGACTCCAGGCCCATGAATGAGTTGAGTATTTTGCGTCGGCCAAAGATCGCCGTGACGGCGTTTATCCTGGCTTTGCTCGCTGGTTGTGGCACGGCGCCGAAAGACACAGAGGCCAAGTGGAGCGCCGAGAAATTGTATGCCGAGGCCAAGGAAGAAGCCTCTTCAGGCAATTACGAGCGCGCAGGCAAACTCTACGAGCGTCTAGAAGGCCGGGCTTCGGGCACGGCGTTAGCTCAGCAGGCGCAGATCGAACGCGCCTACATGCTCTACAAGAATTCCGACAAGGCCCAAGCGCTGTCGGTGCTCGAAAGGTTCATCAAGCTGCACCCGACGAGTCCGGCTCTTGATTACGCCTTGTACCTGCAGGGCTTGGTCAACTTCAACGATAACCTCGGCCTGTTTGGCAATCTGGCGCGGCAGGAGTTGTCGGAACGCGACCAGCAGGCCGCGCGTGATTCTTACCAGTCGTTCAAGCAGCTCGTAGACCAGTCTCCGAAGTCGATCTACGCCGAGGATTCGCGCACCCGCATGAACTACATCGTCAACTCGCTGGCGGCCTACGAAGTGCATGTGGCGCGGTACTACTACCGGCGCGGTGCCTACGTGGCGGCCGTCAACCGCGCGCAGCAGGTCGTCACTGAATATCAACAGTCGCCGGCCACGCAAGAAGCGCTCTACATCATGGTGGAGAGCTACGACCGACTAGGCTTGAACGAG
The DNA here is from genome assembly GCA_038227445.1 of Burkholderiales bacterium. GTDB lineage: Bacteria > Pseudomonadota > Gammaproteobacteria > Burkholderiales > Burkholderiaceae_C > LMDS01. The sequence goes on from JBBRPV010000033.1 coordinate 10,073, forward strand.
CTGCGCGACGACGCCGACCGTGTCTTACGTAAAAACTTCCCGAGCACCACCTTGCACGCCGACGGGATCGGCGCCGCGCAACAGAGGTCTTGGTGGAAGCTCTGGTAAGCGCCACCCAGTCGATCAGTACGGCAGTGCTTGCGCCGACAGCAGCGAAAGCCACTCCAGGGCTTGCACCTCGGTCGCGACCGGCGCCATAGGGGGCAGCGCATCTCGCAAACGCTTGCCGTAGTTCATGCCGGCCATGCGCGGGTCGCACACTACCAACAGCCCTCGATCTGTTTCGCTTCGAATCAAGCGGCCGGCTCCCTGCTTCAGCGACACAGCGGCCTCGGCCACGAAGTAGTCGGCAAATGGGTTGCGTCCTTCGTCTTCGAGCCGCTTGACGCGGGCTTCTACGAGCGGGTCATTGGGCGGCGGGAACGGCAGCTTGTCGATCAACACGCACTGCAGTGCGTCACCCGGCACATCTATACCTTCCCAGAAACTTTGCGAACCAACCAGCACCGAGCGCGGCTGCGCCAAAAACTGCTGCATCAGCTGGCGCTTCGGAATCTGGCCCTGCGTCAGCACCTGGATCGAATCACCGTTGCCTTCGAACTCGGCGCGCAGCGCTTCACCAATGCTCTGCAACGCGCGCAAGGTGGTCGTGAGCACGAAAGTGCGGCCGCCAAGCGCACGGGCGCAACGCGCGGCGAGCACGGCCACAGCTCGCGGATGCCCCGGCTCATTGGGCTTGGGAAAAGCGCGCGGGACATAGAGCCGGGCATGCGCTTCGTAGTCGAATGGGCTGCCCAGGCGCAGCGTGCGCGCGTCGCTCAGGCCGGCCGATTCGGTGAACCACGACAGGCGCTCGTCGTCGCCCAGCGTCGCTGAGGTAAAAACCCAAGCCTTTGGCGCAGCGGCCATTTGCTCGCGCAACGACTCGCGAATGTCCAGCGGCGACTCGACCAGGCGCGCCTGGTGCGGTGAGACATCGATCCAGCGCACGTTGCCCGTTTCCGCCCCAGCGCCGAATTGGATGGCGAGCCGGCTCATCTGTGCACTGCGCTCCGCGAGCTTGGCGAAGTCGGGCGACATCTCGACAACGAGTTGCAGCCCGGCGTGTGCCGCGTCGCACGCCTGGCCGAGCGCCGTCAGAGACTCGATGAATTCTTCACGCTCCGAACGCTCGCTCCAACGCAGTTTCAACGTGCCGCGCAGGTCGCGGAGCTGGCCAGCGGCAGCGATGCGCAGATCGCGCGCCGCACGGTCGCAAGCGCCGGCGAGCTCTTGCCACGGCACGAGGCCGCGTGCGAGCTGCAAACCAGCGCTGAGCATGTCGCGCGCAAAGTCGATCACCTGCGCCGTGCCCAACGCCGTCCCCAGGAACTGCACACCTGCTTCTGTGAGCTGGTGCGCTTCGTCGAACAAGGCGACTTCCACGCTCGGCAGCAGCTCGGCCACCCCGGTGTCGCGCAGCGCCATGTCGGCGAAGAACAGGTGGTGGTTCACGACCACCACGTCGGCCACCATCGCTTCGCGCCTTGCCTTGATCACGTGGCACTGGCGAAACTCGGGACACTCGGCGCCAAGGCAGTTCTCGCGCGACGAGGTGACGAGCGGAATCACGCTGCTGCGCTCGTCAAGCCCTTCGAGTTCGGCCAAATCGCCGCTGACGGTCGACTGTGCCCAGCGCTCCACCTTGGCCAGTGTGCGCGCGGCCCAGCGGTCTGGCAGCTCGGTCGACTGCCGGGCCTGGTTCATGCGGTGCACGCACAGATAGCTTCCGCGGCCTTTCAGTAACGCGACCGTCACCGGCAACTGCAAAGCTTCACGCAGGCGCGGAATGTCGCGAAGGTAGAGTTGGTCTTGCAGGCTCTTGGTGGCTGTGCTCACAAGCGCGCGCGCGCCGCTGAGCAGGGTGGGCACGAGGTAGGCGAAGGTCTTTCCCACGCCGGTGCCGGCTTCGACGACGAGCGCGCTGCGCTCTTCGATCGCCTGCGCCACGCCGAGCGCCATGCGCAACTGCACTTCGCGTTCGACGTGCCCTGCATCGGCCAGCGCCAGAGCGCCGCTGCGGCTGAACGCTGCAGTCACCGCCTCTCGCAAGTCGCTCACGCGGGTTCGGGCGGGTCTAGCTCCGCTTCGAGCCGCGAGATCTGGTCGCGCAGCAACAGGCGGCGTTTTTTCAGGCGGCGCACGGTTAGCTCGTCGTCGGGAACTGTCAGTGCCGTCTGGTCGATCAGGGCGTCGAGGTCGCCATGTTCAATGCGCAACTCGATGAGCCGGCGTGGCAGCGAATGCAGGTTGATATCCATCGACACGCGACTTATGAGCAGTTTTGAGTGCCTTGCAGGAATGCAGACAGATTATAGTTTTGGACCATGAGTACAAGCACCCTCGGTTACCGTCTTTCCGCCACCACCGGCCTGCATCGCGGCGACCGCGCCTACCAGCAAGACCAGGTTGAAATCATGGGGCACGACCGCACGCCCGGCTGCCTGCTAGCGGTGTTGGCCGACGGCATGGGTGGCAAGAGCGGTGGCCGCAAGGCCGCCGATCAGGTGCTGCTCACAGCCCGCCAATTGTTTGAGCGCTACGCGCCGAGCCGTGACGACGCGGCCGAAACGCTGAAACAGCTGGTGCTTGAATCGCACCTCATGATCAAGCTGACTGCGATCACCGCTGAAGAAGAACCGCACAGCACCGTCGCCGCGTTCCTCGTCAGCCCTTCGCGTGAATGCGACATCGTGCATGCCGGCGACTCCCGGGTTTACCACTTTCGCGGCGCCGACATGGTCAGCCGCAGCGTCGACCATTCCTACGTGCAGCGCCTGGTCGACGAGGGTTCGATCACCGACGAAGAAGCCAACGTACACCCGCAGTCGAACCTGTTGACCGGCTGCCTGGGCACCCACCAAGACCCGCCACTGACCCACAACCTCGTCCAACGCCTTGAAGTTGGCGACAGCGTTCTGGCCTGCAGCGACGGCCTCTGGCACTACTTCACTCCGCGCGAGATCGGCGCCATCGTGCACGCCCTGCCGCCTCGCGAGGCCAGCGAAATGCTGGTGACCAAGGCGCGCCAGCGAGCCCGCGGTGCGGGCGATAACCTTTCACTGGCCTTGGTCAGGGTGGAGCCGCTCGACTGAGGGTCTGCACACAAACCCGAGACAGTCGGGTCACCCGCCCGCGCGACCCAGCTTCAATCACGGGCAATAAGCGCAGGCTTTTTTCAGGGCGCCCAGGCGCCCTTAGGCACAGGCAGCGGTGCCGCACTTTTGCCTCCGGCTGCGCGCTCTGAGTTGCGCCCCTCGACTGCGACACGCCGAGCCCCCGCCGCCCGCGAAGCCGCTTCAAACTTCTGCTCGTTGAATGTCTCGCGGTGCGTGCGTTCCAGAGCTGACGGCTGGATCGTTGGCGCCTCGTGCGTCCGAATCCGGGGGGAATCGCGCGCCGAGCTGCGAGCCTCCCGCGCCGCAAACTGGCTCGCTGGCAATTCGGCCGTTGCGGGCCGGTTGCGGATCGTCTCCAGGCGCCGCGCGGCGCGCTCGTGCCGTTGCATCTCGTCGAGCACGGCATCCTGGCGGCGCAAGCGCAAGAGCACTTCCCGCAAATCGCGGCGCGCGGTCTCGACACACGGCGTGACCACAAAGCTGTTCTGACAGTGGCTCACGCGCGAACTGAAGGCCGTTTGCGCGCTCGTGCGTTCCGCGGTGATGCGCTGGCGCTCCTGGGCTTCGGTTCCCACGCCTTCGGCCATCAGGTTCATGCCCACACACGTCAGCATCAGGGCCAGCGCCGAAAGCCGTATCGCCTTCATCATGTGAGCGAGGTGTCCACGTCGCGCCGCGAAAGCGCGAGGAACTCGGCGGACTGCATTTCGCGCAGTCGCGAAACGGTGCGCGGGAATTCGTGCGCCAGCGGTCCTTCGGTGTACAGGAGTTCGGGTTCGCACTCGGCAGACAGAATCAGTTTCACGCGACGGTCGTAGAGCACGTCGACGACCCAGGTGAAGCGCCGAGCCTCTGAAGCATTGCGCGGCGACATCTGCGGAACGCCCGACAACAGCAACGTGTGGAATTGCGTGGCCAGTTCCAGGTAGTCGTTCTGTGAACGCGGCCCGCCGCAAAGCTCTTTAAAGTTGAACCAAACCACGCCACCGGCACGCCGGCGCGAGCGCAGCTCACGGTGCTCGATGCGCAACAACGGGCTCTCGTCCTTGGCCTCGGCCACGCGCTCGAACGCGTCGGTCATGGCCGTGTCGGCCGCTTCTCCGAGCGGCGTGTGGTACAGCCCGACCTGCTGAAGGGTGAGTTGGCGGTAGTCGCAGCCGTTGTCGACATTGACAACTTCGAGCTTTGCTTTGAGCAACTCGATCGCCGGGAGGATGCGGTCGCGGTGCAGGCCATTCGGGTACAGATCGTCGGGCTTGAAGTTCGAGGTCGTGATGATGCTGACGCGGTTCTCGAACAGTGCTTCTAGCAGCCGGTGCAAGATCATTGCGTCGGTCACGTCAGACACGTGGAATTCGTCGAAGCAGATCAAACGGTAACGCCGCGCCATTTGCTTGGCGAGCTCTTGCAATGGATTGACCGTACCGTGCAGTTCCGCGAGTTCGCGGTGCACTTCACGCATGAACTCGTGAAAGTGCAGGCGGGTCTTGCGCTGCAGCGACACAGCATTGAAGAAGCAGTCCATCAGGAAGCTCTTGCCCCGCCCCACCCCGCCGTACATGTAAACCCCGCGCGGAATCGGCGGGCGGCTGATCAGCTTGGTCAGCGCGTTGCCGCGCCGCGTTTTGTAGTCGGCCCACTCGTTCTCGCAGCGTTCGAGCGAGTCGACCGCACGCAGCTGGGCCGCATCGGACCCAAATCCGCGCTCGGCCAGCGTGCGCTCGTAAAGTTCGCGAACCGCCACGGTGAGTGCCGGCCGCGGTGTCAGAAGTTCAGGCTGCGTTTGTCCACAGCGAGAGCGGCTTCCTTGGTCGATTCGCTCAAAGAGGGATGGGCGTGGCAGATACGCGCTATGTCTTCGGCCGAGGCCTTGAACTCCATCGCCACCACCGACTCGGCGATCAGCTCCGAGGCCATCGGCCCGACGATGTGCACGCCCAGAATCTCATCGGTCTTCGCGTCGGCGAGCAACTTAACCATGCCGGTCGTGTCGCCGAGAGCGCGCGCGCGGCCGTTGGCCATGAACGGGAAGGCGCCTGCCTTGTAAGCACGACCAGCGGCCTTGAGCTGCTGTTCTGTCTGGCCGACCCAGGCTATCTCGGGCGAGGTGTAGATCACCCAGGGCACGGTGTTGAAGTTGACATGGCCATGTTGGCCATTGATGCGCTCGGCCACCGCCACGCCTTCCTCTTCGGCTTTGTGCGCAAGCATCGGGCCGCGCACCACGTCGCCCACCGCCCACACGTTGGGCAGGTTGGTCTTACAGTCATCATCGACCGCGATGAAACCACGCTCGTCGAGCTTCAGGCCGACCGCTTCGGCATTGAGCCCAGTCGTGTTCGGCACCCGACCGATCGAGACGATCAGCTTCTCGCATTCGAGTTTTTGTTCCTTGCCGGAGGCGTCGGCATAAGCGACCGTCACGCCCGCCTTGGTCGAGGTGACAGCGCTAATCTTCACGCCCAGGTTGATCTTCAACCCCTGCCTCGTGAACGCCTTGTGCGCTTCTTTGGCAATTTGTTCGTCAACGGCGCCGAGGAAGACCGGCAGCGCTTCCAGCACGGTCACCTCGGCACCGAGGCGGCGCCAAACCGAACCCATCTCAAGGCCGATCACGCCCGAGCCGATCACGCCCAGGGTCTTCGGCACGGCTGGAATGCGCAGCGCGCCGTCGTTCGACAGAATGTTCTCTTCGTCGAACACCGCGCCCGGCAAGGCTCTGGGGTTCGAGCCAGTGGCAACGATCACGTGCTTCGCGACCAGGGTCTCGGGCTTGTCCCCCGCGACAGCGATCTCGACGGCCCCTGCTGCCGCTTTTACGAACGAGCCGCGACCGTGGAAAAACGTGACCTTGTTCTTCTTGAAGAGGTACAAGATGCCGTCGTTGTTCTGCTTGACGACTGTGTTCTTGCGCCCGAGCATCTTGCTAACGTCCATCGTCAGGTTCGTGAGGCCGATGCCATGATCGGCAAAGTGGTGGCCGGCCTGCTCGAAATTTTCGCTCGACTGCAGCAGCGCTTTTGAAGGAATGCAGCCGACGTTGGTGCAAGTACCGCCTGGAGCCGGACCGCCTTTCTCGTTCTTCCACTCGTCGATGCAGGCGGTGTTGAAACCGAGCTGCGCTGCACGGATAGCGGCAATGTAGCCACCGGGGCCGCCACCGATGACGACCACGTCAAATGCTTTGCTCATGAATACATATTCCGTTGTGAAACGAGATGCGAGCCGGGCGCCGGGCAGCCTTCTAGCCGGCCAGCGCCCCCTCGTTGGACCGCCCGACGTGACCGTCAGGAGAGGGGCTTCATGCCATCAGATGTCGAACAAGAGGCGCGCTGGGTCTTCCAGCGCTTCCTTCATGGCCACCAAGCCGAGCACCGCCTCGCGACCGTCGATGATGCGGTGGTCGTACGACATGGCGAGGTAGTTCATCGGGCGCACCACGATCTGCCCGTTCTCGACCACAGCGCGGTCTTTCGTGGCGTGCACGCCGAGGATCGCCGACTGCGGCGGGTTGATGATCGGCGTGGACAGCATCGAGCCGAAGGTGCCGCCGTTGCTGATCGAGAACGTACCGCCGGTCAGGTCGTCGAGCGCGAGTTTGCCCTCGGCTGCTTTTTTGCCGTATTCCGAGATCTGCTTCTCGATGTCGGCGAAGCTCATCTGGTCAGCGTTGCGCAAGATGGGCACCACCAACCCGCGTGGCGAGCCCACCGCGATGCCGATGTCGAAGTAGCCGTGGTAGACGATATCGTTGCCGTCGACCGAGGCGTTGATGATCGGGTACTTCTTCAGCGCGGCCACCGCGGCCTTCACGAAGAAGCTCATGAAGCCGATCTTGACGCCGTGCTCTTTCTCGAACTTCTCCTGGAAGCGCTTGCGCATTTCGATCACCGGAGCCATGTTGACTTCGTTAAAGGTGGTCAGGATTGCGTTGGTCGATTGCGACATCACCAAGCGCTCGGCAATGCGCGCGCGCAGCCGGCTCATCGGCACACGCTGCTCGGGGCGGTCGCCCAGCTTGGGCGCCGACGGCATGGCCACCGTGGGCAATGCGGCCTTTGGCGCCGCCGCCACAACGGGCGCGGTCATCGCCACCGGCTTTGTGCCAGCTTCGATAGAGGCGAGAACGTCGCCTTTGGTCACGCGACCGTCTTTGCCGGTGCCGGCGACAGAGCCCGCCGGAATACGGTTGTCGGCCATGAGCTTCGCAGCAGCCGGCATTGCAGCGGCGCCGGCGGCAGTGCCGGCAACCAGCGGCGGGGTAATACCCGGCGTAGCACCTGCTGCCGGCTCGCCGGCAGGAACCGGCTTGACCTCAAGCGGGCTCGTCGCCTCGACACCCTCGGTGTCGATCTTCGCGATCACTTCGTCTGCCACACACAAGTCGCCGTCGTTCTTGAGCAGCTGTGCGAGAACACCCGACGCCGGCGCCGGCACCTCGAGCACGACCTTGTCAGTTTCTATCTCGACAAGGATCTCGTCCATCTCGACTCGTTCACCGGGCCGCTTCTTCCATTGGAGCAGCGTTGCCTCTGCAACGGACTCAGACAGCTGCGGACACTTGACTTCTACGATTGCCATTTTCTTGACTCTTGTTTGTTTTGCGACGGGCGGGAGTTACTTGGTGAGCACAAAGCCCTTGAGCTTGCCGTAGGCCTGCTCGAGCAGCGCCTTCTGCTGCTCCTGGTGCAAGTGCGCGTAACCCACCGCCGGCGAAGCCGATGCCGGACGACCGGCATAACCAAGCTTTTGCCCTTCAACCATGTTTTCGTGGATGCAGTGCTGCACGAAGAACCAAGCGCCCTGGTTCTGCGGCTCGTCTTGGCACCAAACGACTTCGGTGGCTCCTGCGTACTTCTTCATTTCGGCAGCGAATGCCTTGTGCGGGAACGGGTAAAGCTGCTCGACACGGATGATCACCACGTCACCGTTTTTGCGGTCGGCGCGCGCTTTCACCAAGTCGTAGTAGACCTTGCCCGAGCACGCAATGACTCGTCTGACCTTGTCGGCATTGACATCTGCACTCACCTCGCCGATCACGGTCTTGAACTCACCCTTGGTGAACTCGGCCAGCGGCGAGCCGGCGTCTTTAGCCCGCAGCAGCGACTTCGGCGTCATGATGATCAACGGCTTGCGAAACATGCGCACCATCTGCCGGCGAAGCACGTGGAAGATCTGGCTCGCTGACGTGGGCTGAACGACCTGCATGTTGTTGTCGGCAGACAGCTGCATGAAGCGCTCGAGTCGGGCCGATGAGTGCTCGGGCCCCTGCCCTTCATAGCCGTGCGGCAGCATCAGCGTGATGCCGTTGGCGCGGCCCCATTTCACTTCGCCCGAAGCGATGAACTGGTCGATCACGACCTGCGCGCCATTAACGAAGTCGCCGAACTGTGCCTCCCAGATGACCAGCGTGTTCGGCTCGGCGGAGGCGTAGCCGTACTCGAAACCGAGCACTGCTTCTTCCGACAGCAGCGAGTCGATCACGACGAACGGTGCCTGCCCGTCGGCCACGTGTTGCAGCGGTGTGTAGGTGCCTTCGTCCCACTTCTCGCGGTTCTGGTCGTGCAACACCGAGTGGCGGTGCGTGAAGGTGCCGCGGCCGCAGTCTTCGCCAGACAAGCGCACGGCATAACCGCTCGCCACGAGCGAAGCGTAAGCAAGGTGCTCGCCCATGCCCCAGTCGACGTTGATCTCACCGCGCCCCATCGCCGCGCGATCAGCGATCACTTTCTCGACGAGGCTGTGCGCCTTGAACGTGGTCGGGATCGTGGTGATGCGCTCGGCCAGCCGCTTTACTTCGCTCATCGGCAGCGCGGTATCGGCCGCATCGGTCCACTTCTTACCGAGAAACGGCGCCCAGTCGACCGCGTACTTGCTCTTGTAGTTGGTGAGCACCGGGTCGTAGGTGCTTTTGCCGGCATCCATCGCGGCGCGCAAGGCTTTCACCATCGAATCGGGGCCGTCCTCAGGCAGCACGCCTTGCGCCACCAGCTTTTCTGCGTAGAGCTTGCGAGTGCCGGGATGCTGCGCGATCTTCTTGTACATCAGCGGCTGCGTCAGTGCCGGAGTGTCTTGCTCGTTGTGGCCAAGCTTGCGGAAGCAGACGATGTCGACGACCACATCCTTCTTGAACTGCTGCCGATAGTCGAGCGCGAGCTGGGTGCACAGTACGACAGCCTCGGGATCGTCGCCGTTCACATGCAGCACAGGCGCTTCGATCATTTTGACCACGTCGGTGCAGTACAAAGTCGAGCGTGAATCGCGCGGGTCGCTGGTGGTGAAGCCGATCTGGTTGTTAATGACCACGTGCACCGTGCCGCCGGTGAAGTAGCCGCGCGTCTGTGCCAGCGCCAGCGTCTCCATCACAACGCCCTGACCAGCAAATGCCGCGTCGCCGTGCACGATGATTGGCAGTACCGAGTCGCCTTTGGCGTCGCCGCGTCGGTCGAGGCGCGCCTTGACCGAACCTTCGACAACCGGGTTAACAATCTCAAGGTGCGAGGGGTTAAACGCCAGGCTGAGGTGCACGGGGCCGCCAGCGGTGGTGATGTCGCTGGAAAACCCCTGGTGGTACTTCACATCGCCCGAGGGCAAGGCTTCGGGTGCGGTGTGGTCAAACTCGGCAAACAGATCCTTGGGCATCTTGCCCAATGTGTTTACGAGCACGTTCAGCCTGCCTCGATGGGCCATGCCGATGACGATCTCTTGTACGCCCTTGACACCGGCGCGCTGCACCAGTTCGTCCATCGAAGCGATGAAGCTCTCGCCTCCTTCGAGCGAGAACCGCTTCTGGCCGACGTACTTCGTGTGCAGGTAGCGCTCGAGGCCTTCGGCCGCGGTAAGGCGGTCGAGAATGTGTTTCTTCGCGTCGACTGTGAAGTTCGGCCTTGCGAGAATCGATTCGAGCCGCTCCTGCCACCAGCGCTTCTCAGCCGGCTCGGTGATGTGCATGTACTCGGTGCCTATCGAGCCGCAGTACGTTTCGCGCAACGCCTGAACGATCTGGCGCAGCGTCATGCTCTCGGCGGTCGAGAAATAGGTGTTCGTGGCGCTGAACGGGATGTCCAGGTCGGACTCGCTCAGGTCGTAGAACGCCGGCTCCAGCTCAGGTATTTTCGGCCGCTCCTGGCGCTTCAGAGGGTCAAGATCGGCCCAACGTGAACCGAGAAAACGGTAGGCGGCAATCAGTGACTGAACGTGAACTTGCTTGCGGGCAATTGCCAAATCGGTGGTCGAAGCCTTGCTGCCGAAAGTGCCTGCCTTGGCCCGCTGCGCGAAAGATTCGACGACGGGCGCGTGCGCGACGTCTTTGGCGCTCGAGCCATCGACTGCAGGCACGTTTTGAAGCGCGTCGAAGTACTTGCGCCAGTTGTCAGGCACCGAGCCCGGGTTGTCGAGGTAGGCCTCATACATCTCTTCGACGTACGGCGCATTTCCACCGAACAGGTGCGAATTCGCCCTGGATTCCTGCATCATTTCGCTCACCTTTTGCACCGGTTTCCGGCGCTGTAGTGGGTTGAAAAACCTTCCGCGACGCGGCTATGCCACTTGCGGACAAGCGACCCGCCTCGCTGTGGTCAACGAGGGGACGGGAAGGACCTAGATACTCAAGTCAGGGCGCAGACTCTAACACCGCAAGTTGAGGTGATGAGCGCGAAAACACAAGGTAATGTGCGGTGTTGTGTCGGGCTCACCGCGCCACCACACGCTCTTGCGCGACTCGGTACTCACGCACCAGGCGAGCGATCATCTCGCCAGCAGACTGCACGCTCTTGATTGCACCGATGCCCTGGCCGCAGCCCCAGATGTCCTTCCAGGCCTTCTTTGCGTCGCCCCCAAAGTTCATCTTGCTCGGGTCGCTTTCCGGCAGATTGTCGGGATCGAGTCCAGCCGCGCTGATCGAGGCCTTGAGGTAGTTGCCGTGCACGCCGGTGAAGAGGTTGCTGTAGATGATGTCGTCGGAGCTGCCAGCGACGATGGCCTCTTTGTAGCCTTCGACAGCGCGCGCTTCTGTCGTGGCAATAAAGGCCGAGCCGATGTAGGCGAAGTCAGCGCCCATCGCACGCGCAGCGAGCACCGCTCCACCGCTGGCGATCGAGCCGCTCAGTGCGACCGGGCCGTCGAACCACTCGCGAATTTCCTGGATCAATGCGAACGGGCTCTTCACTCCAGCGTGACCACCCGCGCCTGCCGCCACGGCGATCAGGCCGTCGGCACCTTTCTCGATCGCCTTCTTCGCGAAGCTGTTGTTGATGATGTCGTGCATCACCACGCCGCCCCAGGCATGCACCGCGTCGTTCACGTCGGTGCGCGCTCCGAGCGAGGTGATGATGATCGGCACCTTGTATTTGGCGCACATCTGCATGTCGTGGTCGAGCCGGTCGTTGCTCTTGTGAACGATCTGGTTGATGGCAAAAGGTGCGGCAGGTTTGTCCGGGTGCGCCTTGTCGTAGGCTGCGAGCGTTTGCGTGATCTCGGCCAGCCATTCGTCGAGCTGTTCTGCTGGACGCGCGTTAAGCGCGGGCATCGAACCCACCACGCCGGCCTTGCACTGCTCGATCACGAGCTTGGGGTTGCTGATGATGAACAGCGGCGCGCCAATGATGGGCAGCGGCAGGGTGGCGAGAACTCCAGGCAAGGGCATGTTGATGTCTTTCACCCGCGGCGCGGGTTGGTGGGTTGATGAGTTGCGGGGCGCGTCAAAAGGAATCGAGTGCCAGGGCGTTGACGCTGTCGGCACCTTCGATGATCGAGTCGCGCAACCCCGGCGCCTTGTTGAGCAGGTGCTCGGCGTAGAAGTGCGCCGTGGCGACCTTGGCTTTCAAAAAAGCCGAGTCGCCTTCGCCCTTGGCAAGTTGGTCTTCGGCGATGACGAGTGCACGCGCCATCTGCCAGCCGGCCACCACGTTGCCTGCGAGCATGAGGTAGGGCACCGAACCTGCGAAGACCGCGTTCGGACTGGCCTTCGTGTTGTCGGCGACGAAATCGACCACTTGCTCGAAGGCTTCTCGCGCAGCGCGCAGGCGCTTTTGCATCGAGCGCGCGGCAGCGCTGGGGTGTTTCAACAATTCCCCTTCAGTCAAGGCGATCTGCGCTGCGATCACCTTCGGCGTGCGCCCGCCATCGCGCGCAGTCTTGCGCCCGACCAGGTCGTTGGCCTGGATGGCCGTCGTGCCCTCATAGATCGGCAAGATTCGCGAATCACGCAGGTACTGCGCAGCACCGGTTTCCTCGATGAAGCCCATGCCGCCATGCACCTGCACGCCCAGGCTTGCCACTTCCACGCTCATCTCGGTGCTGTAGCCCTTCACGAGCGGCACCATGTACTCGTAGATGGCCTGGTTATGCTTTCGCACCTCGACATCGGGGTGATGGTGCGAGGCATCGAAGCATGCGGCCGCCGTGATCGCCATAGCACGGCAGCCTTCGGTGTAGGCGCGCATCGTCATCAGCATGCGCTTAACGTCGGGGTGATGAATGATCGGGGCGCTGCCCGGGAGCGAACCGTCGACGGGGCGCGATTGCACGCGCTCTTTCGCAAACGCCGCCGCTTTTTGGTAAGCCCGCTCGGCCAGCGCGATGCCCTGCATGCCGACAGCGTAGCGGGCCGCATTCATCATGATGAACATGTACTCAAGGCCACGGTTCTCGTGGCCGATGAGCTGGCCGACAGCACCGCCGTGGTCACCGAACTGCAACACAGCCGTGGGGCTCGCCTTGATGCCGAGCTTATGCTCAATGCTGACGCAGTGCGCGTCGTTGCGGGCGCCGATCGAACCATCAGCCTTGACCATGAACTTGGGCACGATGAACAGGCTGATGCCCTTCACGCCTTCAGGCGCTCCGACCACGCGCGCCAGCACAAGGTGCACGATGTTCGGCGCCATGTCATGTTCACCGTAGGTGATGTAGATCTTTGTGCCGAAGATCTTGAAGCTGCCATCTGGCTGCGGCTCGGCGCGCGTGCGGACCTGGGCCAGGTCGGAGCCGGCCTGCGGCTCGGTCAGGTTCATCGTGCCGGTCCACTCACCAGAAATCATCTTTGGCAGATACAGCGACTGCTGCTCGGGCGAGCCGGCGGTGAGCAGCGCTTCGATGGCGCCGTCGGTTAGCAGCGGGCACAACGCAAAGCTCAGGTTCGCGCTGTTGAGCATTTCGATGCAGGCCGCGCCAATGGTTTTCGGCAAGCCCTGCCCGCCGAAGTCGGTTGGGTGTTGCAAGCCTTGCCAGCCGCCTTCGCCGAACTGTCGAAAAGCCTGCTTGAAGCCGGGCGTCGTGGTGACCACACCGTCTTTCCACGACGACGGGTTGCGGTCACCTTCCCAGTTCAGCGGCGCAACCACTCCTTCGTTGAACTTGGCGCACTCTTCAAGCACCGCCTGAGCGGTCTCAACGCCGGCCTCTTCGAAACCCGGCAGCTTGGCCACGTCTTCGAGACCAGCAAGTTCTTTCATGCAGAACAACATGTCATTGATGGGGGCGCGGTAACTCATGTGTGTCTCCAGATGCGATGAGGGCGCGACAACTTGCGTTGCGCGCCCCAAATGTCAAACCTGTGCGCGGTTTGATGTGTCAGCCGAGCGCCGCCACCAGCTCGGGCACGGCGGTGAACAAATCAGCCTCGAGCCCATAGTCGGCAACACTGAAGATGGGAGCTTCAGGATCCTTGTTGATCGCCACGATCACTTTCGAATCTTTCATTCCAGCCAGGTGCTGTATCGCCCCGCTGATGCCGGCAGCGATATAGAGCTGGGGCGCGACGATCTTGCCGGTTTGTCCCACTTGCCAGTCGTTTGGCGCATAGCCTGCGTCGACGGCGGCTCGGCTCGCGCCAAGCGCTGCACCTAGCTTGTCGGCCAGCGGGGTGAGCACTTCGTTGAATTTATCGACGGAGCCGAGCGCTCGCCCGCCAGAGACAATGATCTTCGCCGCGGTGAGCTCGGGTCGGTCGTTCTTCGCGATCTCGCTGCCGACGAAGGCGCTCTTGCCGGAATCCGCAGCGGCAGCAATGGTCTGGACCGCAGCAACTCCGCCGGTGGGCGCCGCAGGGTCGAATCCGGTCGTGCGCACGGTGATGATCTTGATCGCGTCTAGGCTCTGAACGGTTGCGATCGCATTGCCGGCGTAGATCGGGCGTTCGAAGGTGTCCGGGCTGTCGATTTTCGTGATGTCGGAGATCTGGCCGACGTCGAGCTTGGCGGCAACACGTGGTGCCACGTTCTTGCCTGCAGCAGTCGCCGGGAACAGGATGTGGCTGTAGTCCTTGGCAATCGAGAGCACCTGTGCCGCGACGTTTTCGGCCAAGCCGTGACCAAGCTGCGCGCCGTCGGCGTGCAGCACCTTTGCCACGCCCACGATCCGGCTCGCCGCCACCGCTGCGCCCGAAGCGTTGGCGCCGGCGATCAGCACGTGCACATCACCGCCAAGCTGCAGCGCAGCGGTCACCGTGTTGAGAGTCGCACCTTTGACGGTGTTGTTGTCGTGTTCAGCAACAACCAAGACATTGAAAAGGTCGGCCATATCAGATCACCTTCGCGTCGTTCTTAAGTTTTAAGACCAGCGTAGCCACATCGGGCACCTTGATGCCGGCGCTGCGCTTGGGCGGCTCACTCACCTTCAGGATCTTGAGATGCGATTTGACGTCGACGCCCAGGTCAGAGGGCTTGAGCACGTCCATCTGCTTCTTCTTCGCTTTCATGATGTTGGGCAAAGTCACGTACCGTGGCTCGTTCAGGCGCAGGTCGGTCGTGATGATGGCAGGCAACCCCACGCGCAGGGTCTCGGAGCCGCCGTCAACTTCGCGTGTGACAACAGCGTGGCCTTCGGCGATCTCGACCTTTGAGGCGAAGGTGGCTTGCGGAAAATCGGCCAGTGCTGCGAGCATCTGCCCGGTCTGGTTGCAGTCGTCATCAATCGCTTGTTTACCGAGGATGACGAGGCCGGGTTGTTCCTTGTCGATCAGGGCCTTCAGCAGCTTGGCCACAGCGAGCGGTTGCAATTCTTCGCTGGTCTCAACGAGAATGGCCCGGTCGGCGCCGATCGCCATCGCAGTGCGCAGAGTCTCCTGACACTGCGTGACGCCACACGAGACCGCAATCACTTCGGTCGCCGCACCCTTCTCTTTCAGCCGCACCGCCTCTTCAATGGCGATCTCGTCGAACGGATTCATGCTCATCTTGACGTTGGCGATGTCGACGCCCGTACCGTCGGACTTGACCCGAACCTTGACGTTGTAGTCGACGACCCGCTTCACGGGGACAAGGATCTTCATTCGGTGGGCTCCTCGAAGGAATCTGATTGGGGTTCGTTTGATTCTAGTTCGCACGCCTCGTGCCTCCCGGTTTGGAGCGTGTGCATAGGG
Organism: Burkholderiales bacterium; assembly: GCA_038227445.1. Lineage (GTDB taxonomy): Bacteria > Pseudomonadota > Gammaproteobacteria > Burkholderiales > Burkholderiaceae_C > LMDS01. Next base: position 25,592 of record JBBRPV010000033.1, read on the forward strand.
CGCAAATTAGAACGGTCGTTCTATTTTAACCTCGCGCAACTCTGGAAGATGCCAATAAGACGCAAAAGGCACTGCTAGACTGCCTCGGGTCAACGTGACATCCAACAGTTCCACCATGGTCACTGGTCAGCCACGCTTCGGTGTCTTCGATTCCGGTATTGGCGGGCTGTCGGTGCTGCGCGAGTTGCGGAATGAGTCGCCCTCTGCATTCCTGCACTACGTGGCCGATTCGGGCTACGCGCCTTACGGTGAGCGCAGCGACGCTCACGTCCTTGCGCGGGCGAGAGCAGTGTCATCACACCTGCTCGAAAGTGGCGCCGACATCATCGTAATTGCCTGCAACACGGCCACAGCTGTTGCTGCGCAATCGCTGAGAGAAGCCTGGCCGAAGACGCCGATCATCGGGATCGAACCCGGCATTAAACCGGCGCTCACCGTTACACGCAACGGGCGGGTCGGCGTCATGGCCACACGCAGTACGCTCAGAAGCCAGAAGTTCAGGCGCTTGGTGGAGGAGCTGTCGCCGCGCGAACCATTTCATCTGCGTGCTTGCGACGGCCTAGCCTCTGCGATTGAAAAAGCTTCTGCCAACACGCCCGAACTGCGCTCGCTCGTCGAACGCCATTGCGCTCCACTGAAAGAAGCGGGGGTCGACACAGTTGTCCTAGGTTGCACGCACTACGCTTTTGCACGGCATCACATTCAGGATGCACTCGGTCCGTCCGTAGGCATCATCGACAGCGCTGCCGCAGTGGCGCGTCACGCCATCTGCGTCGGCCATGGAACTCTGTTGGGACTTAACCCTGAATCAAAAACCGCTCTGCCCTTGCTTTTGCAAACCACAGGCAACGCCGAACGGCTGGCGCGAATCGCCACCGCTTGGCTTTCTGAAGCGGTCACGGCGTCATGCATCACCGTGTGAAACGCTGGCTTAAATGTCGCGAGGGTGTGTGCGCTGATGAAATCGCGGGTTCACGAACACCCGGCGTTGGCGACTTCCGCAACCAATTTGGGCTTACACACACGGCCGATCCGCGCGTGCCGGCACACGCCTGGCGCCGGCGCACTTGGTGCGCAGAATGCATGCCTCAAGCTCGAACCCCAGCGACATCTCGCGTACACAAACCCGAGCGTAAAACAGATCGCTATCGACCCGGGCTTCACTAAGAGAGGCTTTTTCACGCGCGACGCTCAACGACGCGCCAGCAGCCACCGCAAGTGGCCGGCGACTCTCACAGCCAGATCAAGCTCCGACGCGCGATGCCTTCTTACGGTCGTGCTCCTTCAGGTGCCGCTTGCGGATGCGGATCGACTTCGGCGTGATCTCCACCAGCTCGTCGTCGGCGATGAACTCGACCGCGTACTCCAATGTCAAGATGATTGGCGGCGTGATCTTGATCGCGTCTTCCTTGCCGCTCACGCGGAAGTTGGTCAACTGCTTGCCACGCACCGCGTTGACCACGAGGTCGTTGTCGCGCGCGTGAATGCCGATGATCATGCCTTCATACAACGGGTCGCCCGCCTTCACGAACATGCGACCGCGGTCGTCGAGTTTGCCGAGTGAATAGGTCACCGCTTCGCCGTCATCCTGGCTGATCAACACGCCCTGCTTCCGACCTTCTATCTCACCCTTGTAGGGCTCGTAGCTGTCAAAGATGTTGCTGATCAGTCCGGTACCGCGCGTCAGGTTCAAGAACTCGTTCGAGAAGCCGATGAGGCCCCGCGCCGGGATCTTATATTCCAGGCGCACGCGGCCCATGCCGTCTGGCTCCATGTTGACGAGTTCGGCGCGACGCTCGCCGAGCGCCTGCATCACGGCGCCCTGGTGCTGGTCTTCCACGTCAGCGGTGACCTGCTCGATCGGTTCGTGGCGTTCGCCGTTCACTTCATGGAACACGACTCGCGGCTTCGATACCGCTAGCTCGTAGCCTTCGCGGCGCATTGTTTCCAGCAAGATGGTCAGGTGCAGTTCGCCCCGGCCCATCACTTCGAAGATGCCGTCTTCGTCGGTTTCTGACACCTTTAGCGCCACGTTCGACTGCAACTCGCGGTCCAGCCGGTCCTTGATCTGGCGGCTGGTGACGAACTTGCCTTCGCGGCCCGCCAGCGGCGAGTTGTTGACGCAGAAGTTCATCGTCAGCGTCGGCTCGTCGACCATCAGCATGGGCAACGGAAGCGGATTCTCTATGTCGGTCAGCGTCACCCCGATGCCGATACCCTCAATGCCATTGATGAGCACGATGTCGCCCGGACCGGCCTCGGTCGCCTGCTTGCGCTCAAGGCCTTCAAACTTCAACACCTGATTTACGCGCGCGTTGAACGGCGTGCTGTCAGGGCCACTGAAGACGGCCACGTTTTGCATGGGTTTGAGCGTGCCCTGATTGACCCGGCCGATGCCGATTCGGCCGACGTAACTGGAATAGTCGAGCGAGCAGATTTGCAGCTGCAGCGGAGCGTCCGGGCTGCCTTCGTGCGCCGGCACGTGTTCGAGCATCGCGTCGAACAGTGGCGCCAGATCGACGCCGCCGTAGTTGCCGTGCGTGCCTTGAACCAGCGTGGCCCAGCCGTTCAGGCCCGAGGCGAAGATGACGGGGAAGTCGAGCTGCTTTTCGGTGGCGCCGAGCTTGTCGAATAAGTCGAAGGTGGCATTGATCACGTAGTCGGGGCGCGCACCGGGGCGGTCGACCTTGTTGATCACAACGATCGGATTTAAGCCCAGGGCGAGTGCCTTCTTGGTCACGAAGCGGGTCTGCGGCATCGGGCCCTCGACGGCGTCGACCAGCAATAGCACCGAGTCGACCATCGACAACACACGCTCCACTTCACCGCCGAAGTCGGCATGGCCGGGCGTATCGACGATATTGATGTGGGTGCCCTTCCACTCGACCGCGCAGTTTTTGGCGAGGATCGTTATGCCCCGTTCCTTTTCGAGGTCGTTGCTGTCCATCACGCGTTCTGCCACCTTCTCGTTTTCGCGGAAGGTGCCACTCTGACGCAGCAGCTGGTCCACCAGCGTGGTTTTCCCGTGGTCGACGTGGGCGATGATGGCAATGTTTCTAATCTGACGGGTCATGCGGTTCTCACTTGCTCGCAGGTTGAATGAGGCCCTGCACCTCCAGCGGACTCAGCAGCCGCGTTGAAATTAATTCGCCGGCGGTGATGTGGCCACCGCCGAGAAATGCCTTGGGTTCGGGGCCGTACACACGCACAGCGGGTGCGTCGACCAAATTCAGTCGACGGCGCACGCCGCTCAAAAATCGGCCGGCATCTTCCGTGCCGAGGCGCACCACGGGCCAGTCGGCCAACAGCGCGTCAGCATCCATTAAGGCAGCGTCACGTTCTTCGTCGCTCATGGCCCCGAGTTGTTCGAGCGTGTGGGCGCCGTTCAACGACAAGGCGCCACTGCCGGTGCGGCGCAGGCCGCTCAGGTGCGCGCCGCAACCGAGCGCTTCGCCAATGTCTTCGGCCAAAGTGCGGATGTAAGTGCCTTTGGAACAGCGCACGTCGAGCGTCCAGATGTCATGGTCGCCGTTCACGATGTCGATAGCGTGAATCGTCACGGCGCGAGCTCCGCGTTCGACGTGGATGCCGGCGCGAGCGTATTCGTAGAGCGGCTTGCCGTCGTGCTTGAGCGCGGAATGCATCGGCGGCGTTTGCGAGATCGGGCCGGTGAAGCGTGCACATGCTGCATCCAGACCGGCGCGGGTCACTGCCACTTCGCGCTGCTGTAGCACCTCGCCTTCGGCGTCGGCGGTCGTGGTGGTCACGCCGAGCTTGAGCGTGGCGCGGTAGCGCTTGTCTGCATCGAGGCTGATCTGCGAGAACTTGGTGGCCGCACCAAAGCACAAGGGGAGCAGGCCGGTCGCGAGGGGGTCAAGCGTACCTGTGTGACCGGCCTTTTCCGCGCGATACAGCCGCTTTGCTTTTTGCAAAGCGTCGTTGCTCGACAGGCCGAGCGGCTTGTCAAGCAACAGCACGCCGTGAACGGCGCGTCTGGCAATGCGTTGGAGTTGGGGCTGCACGGATCAGTCTTCTATCGCACGGGTGGAGTTGGCCTTGGAGATCAGGGCACTCAGCTCCAGAGCGCGTTCGGTGGTGCGGTCGAACTTGAAGTGCAATGTCGGTACGGTGTGGATCTGCAAACGTTTAAAAAGGCCGTTGCGGATGAAGCCCGCTGCCTCGTTCAGCGCGACTTCGCATTCGTTCGGTTCGCCCACCAGGATCGAGAACAGGATGGTCGCGTGCGCATAGTCAGCCGTTACCTCCACCGCGTTGACCGTGACCATGCCGATGCGCGGATCCTTCAGGTCGCGGATGAGCTCCGCCACGTCGCGCTGAATCTGGTCGGCAACGCGAAAACCGCGGTTCGGGATGGATCGTTTGTGTTTCATACGGACTCTCTAAACGCGAACCCCGCCTGCTTTGCAGAAGGCGGGGTTCGGGGATGAGACCAAAACCGCCTTACAGGGTTCGAGCCACTTCCTTGACCTCGAAGAATTCGAGCTGGTCGCCTTCCTTGATGTCGTTGTAGTTCTTGAGCTTGATACCGCACTCGAAGCCGCTGGCGACTTCACGCACATCGTCTTTAAGGCGGCGCACCGATTCGATCTCGCCGGTGTAGACAACCACGTTCTCGCGCAGCAGGCGAAAGCGTGCGCCCCGGCGCACCAAGCCGGCCGTCACCATCGAGCCGGCAACCGTGCCAATCTTGGAGGCGACAAACACCGTGCGGATCTCGGCCGTGCCAATGACTTCTTCGCGCTGCTCGGGGGCCAGCATCCCGGTCATCGCCAGTTTCACCTCATCGACCGCGTCGTAGATGATGTTGTAGTAGCGAATGTCGACGCCGTTGTTCTCGGCCAGCTTGCGCGATCCAGCATCGGCGCGCGTGTTGAAACCAATGATGACGGCCTTCGAGGCGATCGCCAAGTTGACATCGGACTCGCTGATGCCGCCAACCGCCGCGTGCACGATCTGCACCTTGACTTCGCTCGTGGTGAGCTTGAGCAGCGACTGTGCCAGCGCTTCCTGTGAACCCTGAACGTCTGCCTTGATGATGAGCGCGAGCGTCTGTGCGGCACCCTGCCCCATCTGGTCCATCAGGGTTTCCAGGTTCGCGGCCTGACGCTTGGCCAGCTTCACGTCGCGGTACTTGCCTTGGCGGAAAGTCGCGATTTCGCGCGCCCGGCGCTCGTCGCCCAGCACCATGAATTCGTCGCCGGCCTGCGGCACCTCGGTCAATCCCTGAATCTCGACCGGAATGGACGGGCCAGCCTCCGTGATCGACTTGCCGTTTTCGTCGAGCATCGCGCGAACGCGACCGAAACTCGAACCGGCGAGCACCACGTCACCACGCTTCAAGGTGCCACTTTGCACCAGCACGGTCGCAACCGGGCCGCGACCTTTGTCGAGCTGTGCCTCAATCACAAGCCCCTTGGCCATCGAGTCTTTCGCAGCACGCAGTTCCAAAACTTCGGCTTGGAGCAGCACCTGTTCGAGCAATTTATCGATGCCCTGGCCAGTGCGAGCGGACACTGGTACGAAAGGCGAGTCGCCGCCGAAGTCCTCTGGCACAACCTGCTCTGCCACCAATTCCGATTTGAGGCGCTCGACGTTGGCGTCGGGCTTGTCGATCTTGTTCATCGCTACGACGATCGGCACGCCAGCCGCCTTCGCGTGGGCGATGGCCTCCTTGGTCTGCGGCATCACGCCGTCATCAGCCGCGACAACCAGGATCACGATGTCGGTCGCCTTCGCGCCGCGCGCCCGCATCGCGGTGAACGCGGCGTGGCCTGGGGTGTCGAGGAAGGTGATCATCCCGCCCGGTGTGTCGACGTGGTACGCGCCGATGTGCTGGGTGATTCCACCGGCTTCTCCCGCGGCCACCCGCGAGGTGCGGATGTAGTCGAGAAGCGAGGTCTTGCCGTGGTCGACGTGGCCCATCACGGTCACGACCGGCGCACGAGGCAGCGACTCGTGTTGCGCGTCGGCTTCGGTGTTGTCTTCTTCAAGGAATGCGTCGGGGTCATCGAGCTTGGCGGCGAAGGCCTTGTGACCCATTTCCTCCACCAAAATCATGGCAGTTTCCTGATCCAGCTGCTGGTTGATCGTGACCATCTGACCGAGCTTCATCAACTGCTTGATGACCTCGGAGGCCTTGACCGACATTTTGTGTGCCAGATCCGCCACGCTGATGGTCTCGGGCACATGCACTTCCTGCACCTGCGCTTCTTGCGGCGCGACAAAGCTTGATGGTGCACCGTCGTTGCGTTCGCCGCGGCGACCGGTGCGCGGGGCGCGCCAGCCCGGGCGGCCGGCGCCCGCCGGCGCACGCGCGCCGGGTTTGAGCGCGCTGCGCTTCTTGGCGTCGTCGGCCCAGCTCGACGAGAGCTTCTCTGACTTAACAGCTTTCTTGTCGCCGGGTTTTGCAGCCGTTGTCGTGGCTGCGCCGGGCGCCCCCACTTTCTTGTGGATCGTGCCTTTGATCTCGACCGCAGGCTTCACCTCTTCGGGCGGCTTGGCGACAAGCACCTTCTTCGGCGCGTTCATCATCACTCGGATCGCCGCAGCTTCGTCTTCGGCGGCCTTGCGCCGCTTGGCCAAGTCGGCGGCGCGCTGCTTTTCTTCGTCAACGACGTCCGCAGCCTTGATCACTCGCAGCGCAGGCTTGGCCAACGGCTCAACTGCAACGGCCGCTACCGCCACTGGCGCTGCTGCGGGTTTGGTTGTGCCAGCTTTGCCAGGCGCGCTGACGACAGCAGCGGCGCTTGCGATGGCCGCGGCAGCTGCCTCGGCTGCCTGCTTCTCGGCAGCTTCGCGCGCGCGCACTTCCGCCGCTTCGCGGTCACGTGCTTCCTGCTCTTCGCGCAGACGGCGCTTCTCCGACAGGTCTGCTTCCTGCTGGCGCAGCAACTCGGCCTGAGCCTGAGCTTCGACTTCACGACGCTGCAATTCACCGTCGTCGATGACCGGTTCGGCCTGCTCTTCGGCAGCAGGCGCGTCGTCTCGCTTGATGAAGGTGCGCTTTTTGCGCACCTCGACCTGGATCGTCCGTGCCTTGCCGCTGGAATCGGCCTGCTTGATCTCGCTGGTGGACTTGCGCATCAGCGTTATTTTCTTCCGCTCGGCGCCGGCGGCGGTGCCGTGGCTTGAGCGCAGGTGGTCCAGCAGCCGTTCCTTGTCGGACTCGGTCAGCGCGTCGTCAGTCGACGCCTTGCTGACACCGGCCGACTGCAACTGATCGAGCAGCGCCGCGGCGGAGCGATTGAGCTCGGCGGCGAGTTGGGCGACGGTTGACGATGCCATTGATTAAATCCTTGCGTGGTCTAACTTCGTAGGGTGAATTCGGCTGTGTTGACGTGCATCGCGGCCGTCAGGTGGTGAACCAATGTTCACGCGCCTTCATGATCAAAGCCTTAGCCTGCGCTTCGTCGACGGCGCTGAGGTCGATCAACTCGTCGACTGCCAGATCGGCCAGGTCGTCGCGGGTGTGAATGCCACCCGCTCCGAGCTTCGAGATCAGTTCCGGCGTCAGGCCCTCGAGGTCACGCAGGTCTTGCGAAACGTCTTCCATGCCTTCCTCCTTCGCGAGCTCCATGGTCAACAGCGCGTCCTTCGCGCGGCTGCGCAACTCGTTCACTGTGTCTTCGTCGAAGCTCTCGATCTCAAGCATTTCCTGCATCGGCACGTAGGCCACTTCTTCGAGGCTGGCGAAGCCCTCGTTGATCAGTATGTCAGCCACTTCAGCGTCGACGTCGAGCTTTTCGATGAACAGCTTGCGCACGCTGCCAGACTCGGCCGCCTGCTTCGAAGCAGACTCGTCCGCGGTCATGATGTTGATACGCCAGCCCGTCATCTCAGAGGCCAGGCGAACGTTTTGGCCGCCACGGCCGATTGCGATCGCCAGGTTTTCTTCGTCGACCACCACATCCATCGCGTGGCGCTCTTCGTCGACCACGATCGACTGCACGTTGGCCGGCGCCAGCGCACCGATCACGAACTGCGCCGGGTCTTCCGACCACAGCACGATGTCGACCCGCTCACCGGCCAGCTCATTGGTCACGGCGTTAACACGCGATCCACGCACGCCTACGCATGTGCCGATCGGGTCGACACGTTTGTCGTGCGACACCACGGCGATCTTGGCGCGCGAACCGGCGTCCCGAGCGCACGACTTGATCTCAAGCAGACCTTGTTCGATCTCGGGCACTTCCTGAGCAAAGAGTTCGATCATGAAACCTGGCGCACTGCGGCTCAGCAGGATCTGCGGACCGCGCAAGGTCGGATCGACTTCGGCGATGTAGGCCCGCACCCGGTCACCGGAACGCAGGTTTTCTTTCGGAATCATCTCGCCGCGGCGCAGCCGGCCTTCTATGCGACCTTGCTCGACGATCACGTCGCCCTTGTCCAGGCGCTTGACAGTACCGACGAAGACTTTCTCACCACGCGAAAGGAAGTCCGTCAAGAGCTGCTCGCGCTCAGCGTCACGAATCTTTTGCAAGATGACCTGCTTAGCCGCCTGCGCACCGATTCGACCGATCGAGACCGAGTCAACCGACTCCTCGATGTAATCGTCGACCTCGATGTCAGGAATCTGCTCCAGCGCTTCGAAGTGGAGGATCTCGGAGTCGGGCAGCTGCAGCCCGGCTTCGTTCGGCACCACGTGCCAGCGGCGAAAGGTTTCATACTCACCGCTGTCGCGGTCGATAGAAACACGCATGTCAACCTCGCCGCCATGCAGCTTCTTCGAGGCAGAAGCGAGCGCCGCCTCGACGGCGGCAAACACCACCTCGAGATCGACGCTCTTTTCACGCGCGATGGCGTCCACAAAATCAAGCAAATCGCGGTTCATTGAATACGGCCTCCGTCAACCTCGTGAATCGATTGCTGCACTACGGTCAGCGCGGATTTCAGGGCTGTTTCTTCCTGCTCGGAGAAACGGCGGCCCTTAAAGTCCACCACCGGTACCAGGCGCGCCTCTCGAACTTCTTCAATCGAAAAATCAAGCGCCAAAATGCTCTCGCCTTCCGGCGCAACCGGGCTCGCGCTTTTGTCGGCAGAGCCACTCGGCTTCTTCGCCGAGCGATCCACCAAAACAAGCCGCCAGCCTTCGCCCAGCGCCTGCAACTCGCCGCTGTACTTCTTGCGGCCCTTGAACGGCACCTTGAGCGTCAGCTCAACCTGCTCGCCGGAGAATCGCGCGTAGTCGGCCGCCTTCTTCAGCGGGCGATCCAGCCCCGGCGAAGAGACCTCCAACCGTTCGTAGGCACACGACTCTACTTCGAGCACGTACTGCAACTGGCGCGTAACCTTCTCACAGTCGTCAACCGTGATGAACGGTGCCGAGGCAGCACCGGCCGAATTGGGCAAATGGTCGATGAGTACGCGCAACAAGCCGCCAACGCTCTTTTCAGCGTCGACCAGGTCGTAACCCAAGGCCGCCACAGTGCGTTCAACCGCACTTTGCCAATTCATCAAAAGTCGTGTCCTGAGCGAGTTTGATTGATTAAAAAAATCGATCAAACAAAAAAAATGGGCTGGATGAATCCGCCCACATGTTCAAGCGAACTGCTCTTAGCAACATCGCCGGACTGCACTTTTTTTCGTGCCCTAGCTATGTGAAGCAGCTTTCCAGCAAAACCGAGATTGTACTCCGGCGTCACAGCTCAGGCAAGCGTAGCGCCCACCTGCCGCCTTAGGGGCGCAGGCCCTGCATGCCAAAATCCGTCGCGAAACAAACTGATGGAGACACCATGGGATTCCTCGCCGGAAAGCGCATTCTGATCACGGGCGTGCTGTCGAATCGCTCTATCGCCTACGGCATCGCCCGCGCCTGCCACCGTGAAGGCGCCGAACTGGCGTTCAGCTACCAAGGGGACCGCTTTAGGGAGCGCGTCACCGAATTCGCCGCTGAATTCGGCTCGTCCCTGGTGTTCGATTGCGACGTGGCAGACGACGCCCAAATCAACAGGCTGTTTCTCGACCTCAGCACCCATTGGGAACAGTTCGACGGTTTCGTGCACGCCATTGCATTCGCGCCGCGTGAAGCGATCGCCGGCGACTTCCTAGAAGGCATGACACGCGAGAACTTCCGCGTCGCTCACGAAATTTCGGCCTACAGTTTTCCCGCCCTGGCCAAGGCCGCAATGCCTCTCCTGCGACCGGGCGCCGCACTGCTGACGCTGTCCTACTTGGGCGCCGTGCGCTACGTGCCCAACTACAACACGATGGGCCTGGCCAAAGCCTCGCTAGAGGCAAGCGTCCGTTTCCTGGCACAAAGCTTGGGCGGAAAAAGCGTGCGAGTCAACGGCATTTCGGCCGGACCGATCAAGACGCTGGCGGCCTCGGGCATCAAGGACTTTGGCAAGCTTCTGGGCCAGTTCGCTGCCACGGCGCCAATCCGCCGCAACATCACGCTCGACGACGTGGGTAACGCAGCGGCATTCCTGTTGTCGGACCTCAGCGCCGGCATCAGTGCCGAGATCGTCTACGTCGACGGAGGCTTCAGCCAGGTCGCAATGGGCAACCTCGATGAATGAAGTGGTTGGCGCTCAGTGATTGCGAACACAGTCAACGAAATAGGCGTTCGTACCAGAGCCGCTTTCGGTTTCCACAAGCCCGTGCACGTCGGTGTCGAAGCCTGGAAACGCAGCATTGAACTCGCGCGTGAATTTCAGATATTCGACAATCTTACGGTTGAAGCGCTCGCCCGGAATTAGCAGCGGAATGCCTGGCGGGTATGGTGTCAGCAGCGAGGTCGTGATGCGGCCTTCAAGCTCGTCGATCGGCACACGCTCCGTCTTGCGGTGCGCGATGTAAGCGTAAGCGTCACTCGGTTTCATCGCCGGCTGCAGGTCTGATAGATACATTTCGGTCGTGAGCCGCGCAATGTCGCCCTTGGCATACATCTCATGAATGCTCTGCGACAGGTCGCGCAACCCCATGCGCTCGTAGCGCGGATGCGCAGCGCAGAACTCGGGCAGGATGCGCCACAGCGGGTGGTTGCGGTCGTAGTCGTCTTTGAACTGCTGCAGCGCGGTGAGCAGCGTGTTCCAACGGCCCTTGGTGATGCCGATCGTAAACATGATGAAGAACGAGTACAGCCCAGTCTTCTCGACAATCACGCCGTGCTCCGCCAGAAATTTGGTGACGATCGAGGCTGGTATGCCAGTGCCAGCAAACTTCCCCGACATGTCGAGCCCCGGCGTGATGATCGTGCTCTTGATCGGGTCGAGCAAATTGAAACCTTCGGCCAGATCGCCGAAGCCGTGCCACTTCTCACCCGCCTTCAGTACCCAGTCGTCGCTGCGGCCAATACCTTCCCCGGCTATTTTGTCGGGGCCCCAGACCTTGAACCACCAGTCTTTCTTGCCGTAGTCTTTCTCGACCTTGCGCATCGCGCGCCGGAAGTCGAGCGCCTCGGCAATGCTCTCCTCCACCAGCGCGGGGCCACCGGGCGACTCCATCATCGCAGCAGCCACGTCGCAGCTCGCGATGATCGCGTACTGCGGGCTCGTCGAGCTGTGCATCAGGTAGGCCTCGTTGAAGAGGTGGCGATCAAGCTTGCGCTCCTGCGAGTCTTGCACCAGCACCTGCGAAGCCTGGCTGATGCCGGCGAGCAGCTTGTGCGTGGACTGCGTGGCGAACACAAGTTGGTCCTTCGGACGTGTGCGGTTCTTGCCCATCGCGTGGAAGGTGCCGTAGAACTTATGGAAGGCTGCGTGTGGCAACCACGCTTCGTCGAAGTGCAGCGTGTCAATGTAGCCGTCGAGCGAACGTTTGATCGTTTCGGTGTTGTACAGAACGCCGTCGTAGGTGCTTTGCGTCAGAGTCAGGATGCGCGGCTTCACGGTCTTCGCGTCAACACCTTTGAGCAGCGGGTTGAGGGCGATCTTCTTCTTGATGGCGGCCGGCGAGAACTCGGCCTGCGCTATTGGCCCGATGATGCCGTAATGGTTGCGCGTAGGCCGAAGGAACACTGGCACCGCGCCGGTCATGATGATTGCGTGCAGGATCGACTTGTGGCAGTTGCGGTCGACCACCACCACGTCACCCGGCGCCACCGAGTGATGCCAGACCATCTTGTTGCTGGTGCTGGTGCCGTTGGTCACGAAGAAGCAGTGGTCGGCGTTGAAGATGCGCGCGGCATTGCGTTCGCTTTCATAAATCGGGCCGGTGTGGTCGAGCAACTGGCCGAGCTCGTCGACAGAATTGCACACGTCGGCGCGAAGCATGTTTTCACCGAAGAACTGATGGAACATGCGGCCAACCGGACTCTTCAGGAACGCCACGCCACCAGAGTGGCCGGGGCAGTGCCAGGAGTAGGAGCCGTCTTGAGCGTAGTCGACCAGCGCCTTGAAGAATGGTGGCGCCAAGCCGTCCATGTAACTCTTGGCTTCGCGGATGATGTGACGCGCCACGAACTCCGGCGTGTCCTCGAACATGTGAATGAACCCGTGCAGCTCGCGCAAAATGTCGTTCGGCAAATGCTGCGATGTGCGCGTTTCGCCGTAAAGGTAGATCGGCACCTCGGAGTTCTTGAAGCGCACTTCTTCGATGAACTTGCGTAGGTTCAGCACGGCCGGGTCGAGCTCGGGGCCAGGGGTGAACTCTTCGTCGTCGATCGACAGGATGAATGCGCTGGCCCGGCTTTGCTGTTGGGCGAATTGGCTCAAGTCGCCGTAGGTCGTGGCGCCCAGCACTTCGAAGCCTTCTTTTTCAATCGCTCCGGCCAGCGCGCGGATGCCCAGGCCCGAGGTGTTTTCAGAACGGAAGTCCTCGTCGATGATGACGATCGGGAAGTTGAAGCGCAGCATGGGCAGCCCTGACTCGGCGCAATGGCGCCATCGAGAAAACGCGAAGTGTAGGGCCACTGGATGGCAGCGGACCGGCGCCGGCCGGCACGCGGCCTACACTTGCTTCTTGGATCGACTCAAGGAGTTTGAATGGACCTGTCTGCATCGACATTTTGGTGGGTCGCGGCCGGAGTTGCGGTTGCCGTGGAACTCGCGACAGGCACGTTCTACCTCCTTATGATCGCGCTCGGCTTGGCCGGCGCCGCAGTCGTAGCTATGGTGGGGCTCGGCCTCACCGCTCAGATCACCAGCGCTGCGTTGATCAGTGGTGGCGCCACAGCGTTGTGGCACCGCCACCGCTTCAACCAGCCGCATTCCGCACCGGCGCGCGAGAACCGCGACGTGACCCTGGACATCGGCGAGCGCGTGAACGTGCTTGCGTGGAACACCGAAGGCACGACGCAGGTTCGATACCGTGGCTCCACTTGGACCGCCCGTATCGCCCCCGGCGCCGTGCCCGCGTCGGGCGAACACCTCGTAAGCGCTGTCGAAGGCAACTGGCTCGTCTTGACCCCACGCGCGCCGCACTGATTTCACCCTGAAAGCCACTCCATGGAAATCGCACTCGTCATCGCCGCCATAGCGGCCATCTTCATCATCCGCGCGATCAAGATCGTGCCGCAGCAGCATGCTTTCGTGGTCGAGAAGCTCGGCAAGTACGACCGCACCCTCACGCCGGGGCTGAAGTTCGTCGTGCCCTTCATCGAGCGCGTGGCGTACAAACATTCGCTGAAAGAAGTACCGCTGGACGTACCCAGTCAGGTCTGCATCACCAAAGACAACACCCAGCTGCAGGTCGACGGCATCATCTACTTTCAGGTGACAGACCCGATGCGCGCGAGCTACGGCTCAAGCAACTACATCTCCGCCATCACCCAGTTGGCGCAGACACTGTTGCGTTCCGTGATCGGCAAAATGGAGCTCGACAAGACCTTCGAAGAGCGCGACCACATCAACATGTCGGTCGTGGCCGCGCTCGACGAAGCCGCGAGCAATTGGGGTGTGAAGGTGCTGCGCTATGAGATCAAGGACCTGACGCCGCCGGCGGCCATCCTGCACTCGATGCAGGCGCAGATCACCGCCGAGCGCGAGAAGCGCGCCCTGATCGCGGCCAGTGAAGGACGCAAGCAGGAGCAGATCAACATTGCTACCGGCGAACGCGAGGCCTTCATCGCAAGATCGGAAGGGCAGCGCCAAGCCGAGATCAACAAGGCCCAGGGCGAAGCCGCCGCGATCATCGCTGTGGCCGACGCGACTGCCGACGCCATCCGCAAGATCGCCGAGGCGATTCGCTCGCCCGGCGGAGAGCAGGCCGTGCAGCTGAAGGTGGCCGAAAAGGCCGTCGAGGCATACGCGCAACTTGCGCAAAAAAACAACACGATGATCGTTCCGGGCAACATGAGCGAGGTGTCAGCTTTGATTGCTACCGCTATGGCCTTGATAAAGGCCAAACCGCCGAATCTAAGCTGAGAACACGATGGCCTTCAACGTTCTGGGCGCTACGCTCGTGCCCTGCTCATACGACCCATTGACCGGCTACTACCGCGACGGTTGTTGCAACACGGCAGATGGCGACACCGGCAGCCATGTGGTTTGCGTCAAGGTGACGGCAGAGTTCCTCGCGTATTCCATGAGCCGTGGCAACGACCTGAGTACGCCCCGCCCCGAGTACCGCTTTCACGGCCTGAAGCCGGGCGACCGTTGGTGCCTGTGCGCGTTGCGCTGGCGCGAAGCACTGATGGCTGGCATGGCCCCTCCAGTGGTGCTGGAAAGCACCCACGAACGAGTGCTCGACTTCGTTTCGCTGCCAGCGCTGCAAGCCCGCGCACTCGACGCGGTAGGCTAAACTCGCCGTCTTCGGAGAGGTGGATGAGCGGTTTAAGTCGCACGCCTGGAAAGCGTGTGGGGGCTAATAACCCCCCGCGGGTTCGAATCCCGCCCTCTCCGCCAGAAGCCACCGAGCACGAGCCTTCCACGGTCGCAACAACTTCTTTCCCACCTTCGTTCCCACCTACGTAAAGTCGGAACTGTTCGGCCTAGTTGATCCAGATTGAAAGGTCTGCGAACTCCTTACCGAGAATTCGCTTGATGTTGGCATGGGCGAGCGCCATGCCAACGCTCGTGAGGTTGAAGCTTTGCAAGCCAGATGCGCCCCACTGCTCGAACACCGGCGACATAAATGGTGCAATCTTCTGCACATAGCTTCTGGTCGTGGGGTGGTCCATCAAATTTGCATCAAACTCAGCGGTCAGTTTCGCTTGCAAGTCGCTGTTTAGGCCAATGCTCGCGGTATAGGAGTTCAGCAGTTCCTTCCGCATGAACGCCAACTGAAATTTCTTCGAATCAGTTATGCAGGGGCAGAACAGCTTCATGGCGATGGACGGGACTGCCAATTCTTCAATCCGAGCGCCTTCAAAGCCCATCATGAAGAGCCCGCCATAGTTTTGTTTGAAGACATCTTCTAGCGTCTGCACCATCATCGAACTAGAGCCACACCCCGTAAATTCAAGGTGTTGAAACGCCGACGAATTGGTGGAAAGCGAGCTAACAAATGGTTCAATCTGTTCGCTCAAATATTGCTTGAATAGGTCATGGTTCGTAAGGTCCCGATGCTGTGTGTACCGAAGAGCAAAAATCACGGCAAGGCTTGACAGCTGCCCGTTCGTCACCATCGGTGCGACACGTATTGACTCATTGAGCACAATTTGCTTTATGTCGCAACTCGTGTGCTTGCTTCGATCAACAAGCAAGTCCACCAACAGGTCCCCCAAATCATCATCGCCGCATCGCGCATGCTCTCGCTGCACGGTGAGAAGTGCATGTTGAAATCCAGGGTCGCGGGCTTGCTCGATCCCTCCCGGGTTATGTGACTCAAGCTTACTAAGAAATTTGTCGGTGATGTCAGCGACTCTCGCCTGGGCTGTTGCCACGGCCTCGCCCATCAGAGCGTCAAAATTCGCCTTGAATAAGTCAAGAAACACACTTCGCGCTTCGGAGTACGTCAGACCAACAACGGTGCCGTTGCCCTTTGCTTGGATAGCGAGCGCGCCGCCCGAAGCACTCTGAGTCTGCTTATCATTGAGCATTCTTCGAGTCCTTTTGCGGCGCGTTGGTATTGGCAATATTCACATCGCCACCGGCTTGAATACCAGTTGATCCACCGTCGACTGATTGCGCCTGCCGCGGCGCTTTCAATTTTGGTGCGATAAGAACAACTGCCAGCGCCGAGGCGGTCACAAGGGTCGCCACGAGTGAGTCAAATTTTGGTTCGAACCAGAGCCAAGTGGCAGCAGCGGCCAGCGCGAGGGCGGAGATTATTCGGGCGAGCATCATCGGCGGCTCTCTATCATTTGGTGCCCGCGATGCTAACTTCCGCTTTGGTTCGCCCCCGTGTCGCCGCAAACGCCTTGGCACCGTCGCCTTGCGCGGTCGGGTTCCGCCCGCCTCGCCCAGCATCGGCCGCGTCGGGGGCGTTGCCCCCCAAGCGCGCTTGTGCGTCTTCGTCGTTCATCGAGATCACAGGTCCTACTCGCGACCGCGGCTGGCCGGCTTGAGGCCGTCGTGACCACGGCGGCGATGAACGAGGCCGACAAGAGCGCCTGGTGTCGCACGCACGGTGTCTATCCGGAGGAACTGGCCAAGTGGCGTGCGAGTGCCACCACTGCGCTGGCCGCGCCCGAGGAGCTGCGCGCCAGCCCGCAGGCCACGCGGCAGGACCGCAAGCGCATCAAGGAGCTCGAGCGCGAGTTGCTGCGCAAGGACCGCGCGCTGGCCGAGACAGCGGCGCTGCTGGTGCTGTCAAAAAAAGTGCAGGCGATCTTCAACAAGGGAGAGGACGAATGATCGGCCTCGAGGATCGCCAGTCCCTGTCCCAAGACATCGGC
>JBBRPV010000034.1:0-41684 GCA_038227445.1 Burkholderiales bacterium
ATGGTCTCTGATCTTGGTCGAAAAGAGACTCTCCCACAGCGCTCGTTTGTTCAAGATCGCTGAGGGAGACCTTATATCGTCCCTCGCTCAGCTTGATCAAATCGCGGGCCAGGGACATCGGTATTCGTGCTCGTGCTCATCGATGGCGCGCAAGAGTTCCCCGAAACGCTTGGGCTCGGTGATGGCAGCAAAGTGCTTGACGTTGGGCTGCCGCAGCGCGCCCTTGAGGTCGCGCGCCGCATTGCTCGTGGCCTTGCCGGTTGCGACGGCGTAGCGCAGCACCTGGCCCGAATCCTGAAGCGCCCGGTGGGCCGTCTCGATCACGCCGCGGGCCTCGATGCGGCGCATCACGTCAAGCAGCAGCGGTGCCGTGACCTCAGCCACCGGGACCTTGCCGATCCACGGGAAGACGTCGGCCTCCAGGCGCGCGATGATCTTGTCGCTGTAGCTCTTCGCCCAGCCGTCCTTCTTCACCGCAAACCACTCGCGCGCGATGGCCTCGAACGAGTTCAGGGCTGGCAGGCCTTGTTCCAACCGTTCTTGCGCCACGCGCGCCTGTACGAGCGCGGCCTTTTCCACCTTGCGCTGTTGGCTCGGATCGCCCCCTTCAGCCAGCAGCTGCCGGGTGGCATCGGCCTTGCGACGGGCGATGGCCAAGGTTGTGTCCGGGTAAGTGCCCAGCGAGATCATGTTGCGCTTTCCACCGAAGCGGTAGTCGAAACGCCAGGCATGGGCCCCGCCCTTGACGAACAGCAGCAGGACCAGGCCGTCCCCGTCGCTGAGGCGCGTTCGGGGGACTCCAGGCTTGATGGCCCGAATGGTGGCGTCGGACGAGATCAGGTTGCGCGGCATGGAGTAACTTTCCGGCTTCGCCCCGGCCCCGCGGCCGGTTACTGCCAAAGTTACTCCTCCGGGCGGAGGAACTCCAGGGTTCGGTTGCAACCAGTTGAGACGACAAAAAAGCCCTAGAGCGTTGATTCTCTAGGGCTTTCCGGGCTTCCTGGAACCTCTTGGGATTCCCTGAAACAACATCTTGGTGGCCTGGGGCGGAATCGAACCACCGACACGCGGATTTTCAATCCGCTGCTCTACCAACTGAGCTACCAGGCCGTCAGCCGACGATTATAGCCGGCCAGCAACGCTCAGCCGCTACAGCACCCCGCTGCGCTTGTTGCGCGACAAGTCCACGCCAAGTTGCTTGAGCTTGCGGTAAAGGTGGGTGCGCTCCAGTCCGGTTTTCTCGGCCACGCGGGTCATGCTCCCGTTTTCCTGCGCCAAGTGAAATTCGAAATAACTCTTCTCGAACGCATCGCGCGCTTCGCGCAGTGGGCGGTCGAGGTCAAAGCTCTGCTCCGACTGCGGGCCGAGCATCAGCGGAGTGGGAGGCACCACCACACCGCCGGCCATGCCGGACTCTACGGCGGGGCGAGTGTCGTCGCGGCCGTTGGCGTGGGCATGCGCCGGCACGCCTGTGCGCGAAGCGGGCTTGGCCAGGCCCTGTTCCACAGCACGCAGCAGCTTTTGCAACGTGATGGGTTTTTCAAGGAAGGCCATGGCGCCGAACTTGGTGGCCTCCACAGCGGTGTCGATCGTGCCGTGGCCGCTCATCATGATCACCGGCATGTTGAGCAACGAGTTGGCACCCCATTCCTTCAGCAGAGTGATGCCGTCGACGTCGGGCATCCAGATGTCGAGCAGCACAAGATCGGGACGCAGTCGCTCGCGGCAGGAGCGGGCCTGTGCGGCATTTTCGGCCAGCTCGATCGTGTGGCCTTCGTCGGCCAATATTTCCGACAGCAGCGCGCGGATGCCAAGTTCGTCGTCAACTACAAGAATGGTCGCCATGGATGCTCAGTGCGCTTCGGCCCGATCGTTTGCCGCGGGTGCGCGGGGGCCGTCGGCCAATGGGAATTTCGCGAATGATAGCGAGACTTGCGCCCCTCGCCCCAACCCGGGCTCGCGCTCGCCTTCGGCGCTGCCGCCCAGGTTAGCAATGCGAACCCGCGCGCCGTGTTCATCGGCGATCTTCTTCACGACGGCCAGGCCCAGGCCTGTGCCCTTGGTCTTGGTGGTGACGTAGGGCTCAAACGCGCGCTTGAGCACCTTGTCTGGGAAACCCGGCCCGTTGTCGATCACGTGCAGGCGCACCACGCGCGGCAGGCCTTGTTCGTCGCGCGCCACCTCGGTTTCGATGCGCACCCTGCCATCGGTCCGATCGGCCACGGCATCGAGAGCGTTTTGCACCAGGTTGTGGATCACCTGGCGCAGCTGCGTGCTGTCCCCCACGATCGCCGGCAGCTCCGCGTCGAGCTTCGCGTGGAGCCGGCCGGCTTCTTCTGCGCTGCCGTACAGCCCGAGCACTTCGCTGACGAGCGCGTTCAGGTCGAGCGGCACCAGGTGCGCGGCCGGCAGCCTGGCGTAGTCGCGGAACTCGTTGACCAGCGCTTTCATCGCCTGTACTTGGCTGACGATCGTGTCGACCGAGCGCGCCAGCATGGCCTGGTCGGCGCCTTCGAGCTTTTTGCCGAGCTTGTGCTGCAAGCGCTCGGCCGACAACTGAATCGGCGTGAGGGGGTTCTTGATCTCGTGCGCGAGGCGTCGCGCCACTTCGCTCCAGGCCTCGCTGCGCTGGGCAGACACGAGTTCGGTGATGTCGTCGAACACCATCAGCCGCGCGCCGTGCGGCATGGCTGCGCCTCGCACAAGCAAGGTGATGGAGTCGCGGTCGCGGCCGTCCATGGTCTGGGTCTGCAGCTCGAAGGAGTCTTGCCAGTGGTCACGTTCACCGGCCTCGGGGCTGGCGGCGTGCAACTCGAACCGTTGCCACACAGCCTGCGCGAAAGTGCCGATGCCGGGCACTTCGGTGAGCGGGCGGCCGCGATAGGCCGACAGCGGCAGTCTCACGATGCGGGTGGCGCCGGGGTTCACTGTGTCGATGTTGCCGTTGCGGTCAAACACGATCACGCCCGCAGTCAAGTTGTCCAAAATGGTCTGCAGGTTGGCGCGAGCGCCTTCCACCTGCACCACGCTGCCCTGCACCAGCGCGCGGGCGTCGGAGAGCTGCTCGGTCATGTCGGCGAAAGATCGGGTTAGGCCACCGAGCTCGTCGGCCGAGGCAAATACGGCCTTGGTACTCAGATCGCCCTGCGCCACTTGACGCATGCCGTCGGCCAGCAGCAGTAGCGGGCGCGCCAGCTGGTTACCAAAGGCCACGGCCAGCAGCAAGGCGCCGATCACGGCCAGCACGAGCGCCAGCGTGAGCGTGCCGATGTACATCTGGCGCAAGCCGGTGCGGGCGAGCGCGCGCAACTGGTATTCGCGGTACGCGGCCTGCACCGCCAGGGCGTTGGCGGCCAGTGTGGGTGGCAGCAGATGGGTCACGAGCAGGTAGTGGTCTTCTTCGCCGAGCACGAAGCTCGTGCTCGGAATGAAGGCGAGAGCGCGCACCCGCGCCGCGCCCGGGTTGGCACCGGCGTCTTCGTCGAGCCCGACCAGTTCGCTCACCACCCGCGCGCTGCGCGCCTGGCGCAGCAGGGTCGAGGCCGGACGTTCGGGCATCCAGCTCTCAGCGGTGCTTCCGGTGGTGAGCAGGGTCTGGCCAGCGGCGCCCACAACGGAGATGTCTTGCGCAGAGAGCTGCTCGCGCAGCCGCTCCAGTGCCAGCGGTTGCCCAATGCCTGCGGTGTCGCCCAGGCGCTCGGCGGCCAGGCGCGTCTTGGCTGCGACCTCGCTCACCACCGAGTCAATGGTGGCCTTGCCGAGCTTCAGGCCGGCGTCTAGAGCGGTCTCTACTTTTACGTCGAACCAGCTCTCGATACTGCGCGACACGAACTGGTAGCTCACGGTATAAATCAGCACGCCCGGCACCACACCCACCAGCGCGAAGATGGCGGCGAGCTTGAGCAGCAGGCGGCTGCCGAACTTGCCGCGCCGCACCCGCAGTAGCAGGCGTACCGCGGCGATCACGATCACCAGCACCAGCAGGCCGGCGACCGTGAGGTTGACCCAGAACAGCCAAACGTAGTGGCGCTCGTACAGCGCCGGGTTATTGGTGGCGATCGAGAGCAGGAACGCCAGCACCAGGCCCGCGCCAGTCGCGGCCACGGTGGAGACGATCCAAGCCCAGCGGGTCGCTTTTTTCATGGGCTGCCCTTGCGGGATTCAGACGCTACCGGGCCGACAAAGGCCGCGATGGGGGCAAGCATGTCCGCTGGCGCGTGAGCGCTCCGTCTGGGGGCGAGCACGAAGCGCCGCGGGGTCGAACATCAGTTGAGGCGCTGAACGCGCTGCACGGCGTAATTCCAGTCGGCCTGCCCGCCGATGCCGATCTGCATGGGGCGCGGCAGCAACGAGGTGTCGAGCCGATAGCTGAACTCAACGTAGTGCCGACTGCCTTCGGCCAGTTGCCCCGGCTCGGCGATCTTCCAGCGCGACGTGCGGCTGATGGCGGCGAAGGCTTCTTCACGGCTGTTGTAGTTCTGGCTCAGGCCGCCGAAGGTGACACGGTAGGTTGAGGTAAGGGGCTGATAGACGATGCGCCAAATGCGCGCCGTGCTGGCCACGCGCTGATCGCGCCAGTACCAGCGGTCGCGGAACACCTCGGCCTCGGCCACGAAATAGAGCGGCACGGCCTTGCTGAGCGCGTCATCGACGCTGCGGGACAAGTCGCCGTTGACGGCGTAGGTGAGCAGCACGCCTTCCTCGTTCTGCACCACCTCGAAGCTGGCGAGCTGAGGTTCGGCCGCCCGCACCCCGGGAGCAACCCAGAGCAGCGCCAGCAGCACGAGCTGCAACAGCGCAGCCAACCCCGGCAGCGCGGGCCGCGACGCGCGGGGCCGGGAAACAGAATGTGCCGCTACCGCGCTGTGCATGGGGGCCGTGAACCTCAGGTCTTTTCAATCAGTGCGTAATAGAAACCGTCACCCACCGCCTGATGAGCCGGCGGCGGGCACTCGCTTCCATTGTCGGGCAGTGGCAGCAGATGACCGGGGGATGGCGGGTTCGCGGCGAGCTTCGCGCTGGGCTGGCGTTGCAAAAAAGCGTCGATGCCGTCCTGCCCCTCGGCCTTGAAGACGGAACAGGTGCAAAACAGTAGCCGGCCGCCGGGCTTGAGCAGTGGCCACAGCGCGCCCAACAAGCGAGCTTGGGTTTGTGCCAGGGTGTCGATGTCGGTGGCGCGGCGCAGCCAGCGCACGTCGGGGTGGCGGCGAACAATGCCGGCGGCGCTGCACGGGGCGTCGAGCAAGATCGCGTCGAACAATCGGCCGTCCCACCAGCTCGGCGGGTCGCCGGCATCGGCGGGCACGCTGCGCGCCACAAGACCGAGTCGCAGCAGGTTATCGGGCACCCGCCGCAGACGCAGCGCGTCGCTGTCGAGCGCCAGCACGTCGAGATCGGCCAGCTCCAGCAGGTGCGCAGTCTTGCCGCCGGGTGCGGCGCACGCGTCGAGCACGCGCGCACCGGGCGACAGGCCGGCGCCGATCAACAAAGGCGCGGCGCGCTGCGCGGCGGCGTCTTGCACCGACACGTCACCTTCGGCGAAGCCGGGCAGTTGCGTCACATGGCACGGCGCGACCAGCGTCACGGCATGCGGCCCGCTGAGATGCGCGGGCATGCCGGCAGCGCCGAGCCGGGCCACATAGGCCTGCGCCGTGCCATGTCGTGCGTTGACGCGCAGCGTCATCGGCGGGTGCGCGTTGTTGGCTTCCAGAATGGCCTCCCACTGGCCGGGCCAATCGGCCTTGAGCCGGTCGATCCACCAGCGCGGGTGGTTGTAGCGCGCCACCGGGTCGCGCAACGCGGCCTCGACAAGCGCATCGCGTTCGCGCAAAAAGCGCCGCAACACGGCGTTGACGAAAGGCGCGCTTTGCCGGGCGCGCTGGCGCGCTGCGTCGACCGCCTGGTCGACGAGCGTGTGCTCGGTGTAGCGCGACTCGGCGGCCGGCCACAACAAGGCCAGCGCCGTGAGCAGCAAGGCATCGACCGCCGGCGCCGGGGCCTTGGGAGCGAGCCGGGCGCGCAGCGCCTGTGCCGCGCCGAGCCAACGCAGCGCGTGAAAGCTGAGCGCCTGCGCACCGGGCCGCGCCGCGGCCGGGCAGGCCGCGAGCGCGGCGTTCAGCGAGCGCCCCGCGCGCACGGCCTGAACCGCGTCGGC
Source organism: Burkholderiales bacterium (assembly GCA_038227445.1). Taxonomy (GTDB): domain Bacteria; phylum Pseudomonadota; class Gammaproteobacteria; order Burkholderiales; family Burkholderiaceae_C; genus LMDS01. The sequence goes on from JBBRPV010000034.1 coordinate 6,155, forward strand.
CGCATGGCTCAACAGCTGAGCCAGCGGCAACGAAGTTGGCAGTGAATTCGAAGGGGCAGGTGCGTTCACGGAGCGCAGTCTACGGTCTGCCTCTCGCCCGGGCGCTCGATTCCGCCGGCTTTGGAGTACGCTTCGCGACTGATTCCCCCAATGAAAGTGGCCGATGCGAGGCGAGACCCCCACCCCTATTTTCAGGACCGAAGAAGACCTGTCGCACCTGGCGGCCTCTGAACGCATTCGTTACCGCCTGGTCGGCGCCGAGTGCCGCTTCCATGCAAACGACAACATCTCGGCCTTCATCCAAGACGGCGAGATCGACGAGCTTCGCACCGAAGTGGAATCGAAAATGCAAGAGGTGCTGCGCGCCCTGGTGATCGACACCGAGAGCGACCACAACACCCATGAGACGGCCAAGCGAGTGGCCAAGATGTTCCTGACCGAAGTGTTCCGCGGCCGCTACGTGCCGATTCCGGCCGTCACCGAATTTCCGAACGCCGAGCGCCTGAACGAGCTGATGATCGTGGGCCCGATCAAGGTGCGCAGCGCCTGCTCCCACCACCTTTGCCCGATCATGGGCAAGGTGTGGATCGGCATCATGCCCAACGAGCACTCGAACCTGATCGGCCTCTCGAAGTACGCGCGCATCTGCGAGTGGATCATGAGCCGCCCGCAGATCCAGGAAGAGGCGGTGACGATGTTGGCCAACGAGTTGCAGGGCCGCGTCAAGCCCGACGGCCTGGCCATCGTGATGGAGGCCGACCACTTCTGCATGCACTGGCGCGGGGTAAAAGACGATGAGTCGATGATGACCAACAGCGTGATGCGCGGTGCGTTTTTAAAAGACGCGAACCTGCGGCGCGAATTCCTGTCGCTGCTCAGCAAGAAAGTTTGAGTCGCCGCCGGGCCGCCCCGAGGCGGCGAATCGCCGCGGGGAGCGGACACGGCAGGCGTTCTGGGTGCTAACAATAAGGAAACAACCATGCTGGTACGACTGATGTATGCGAGCCGCACCAACGAGCCGGTGCGGCAAGACTTTCTGCAGGCGATCCTGAAGAAGTCGACCCAAAACAACCCCGGAATTGGGGTCACCGGGGTGTTGTGCTTCTCGGGCGAAATTTTCCTCCAGGTGCTGGAAGGCGGGCGCTTGCAGGTGAGCGCTCTGTACAACCGGATCGCCCAAGATCCGCGCCACCGCGACGTGGTTCTGCTCAGCTACGAAGAGATCGAAGAGCGCAGCTTCGCCAGTTGGGCCATGGGCCAAGTCAACATGAGCCGACTGAACCCTGGGTTGCTGCTGAAGTACTCGGAATCGGCGGTGCTTGACCCGTATGCCGTTTCGGGCAAAGTGTCGGCGGCCTTGTTCAACGAACTGGTGGCCACCGCTTCGGTCGTGTGCCTCGGTTAGGGCAAGGTTTAGGGCTTGACGGCACCTTTAAAACCGAAGCAATTGGGCCCTTGGCTGGGCGCAACCCGGAGCCATACCGAGGTATCGCGATGATTTGCAACGAACCCACGGGAGCAAAGGAGCGGTTTTAGGTGCAGGGCAGCGCGCAACACGGCGCCCGTCGAGCTGCTGCTGGCGCTGCGCTCTACAAACCGAGCCAGACCCCCATCGCCATCAGCGCAGCCTGGTCATAGGCCGCGAAGCCTTGCCACTTGGTGGGAGCGAGCTTCTTCTTGCCTTCTTCGGTCGCGTCCAGCGACAGCAGGTAGCTGCGCACGGCGTCGGTATCAGCGGCGCTCATGTTCGGGCTGGCGATGATGTGTTTGATGGGCACAGCCTTCGATTGCGCCAGCACTTTGCCGCCCTTGGCCTTCCAGGCCTTGACGACGGCGCCGGCCGCGGTAGCCCCCGACAAAGTCAGGTTGTTTTCAACGAAGAGCGGCACTGCATCCTGGAAGCGCGTGTAGACATAGCTGACCTGCCTTGCGTCACCGAGGGCATCGCGAACACTGGCGCGGACAAGCCACGCGGTGATCGAGTCTTCGTCAGGCGCACCGATCTTGCCGCCCCTCAGATCCAACAGCGACGTGAGCGTGGAATCGGCCATCACGAGACGGCTGGCGCGGTAATCCTGAAAGCCTTTGGTCACGGCCACCAGCTTGTAGCCGGAGTTTTTCATCGCAATGATCGAGAGATGCGCCGGGTGCACCATCGCCAGGTCGTAAGCCTTTTCGGCCAAGCCCTGGCGCAGCGCGGGGTAGGAACCCACCGGCTCGATGTTGGCCGGCTGGCGCAGGATCTTCGAGAGGTCCTCAGCGATGGCCGCGTACTTCGCGCGAATCTCTTCGTTCGGTACGCGGTAGGTCACTCCTTCGTTGACGGCGAACACGAGCGCGTACGAGTGGGAACACGACGCCGCCAGCACCAAGGCCACGCCCCAGCACCTGAATGTAGTTTTCATCGACTTCCCTTTGGGCGCAGGGAGCGCCGAGGCTAGAAGTTTCGGCATTATTGAACCCAGCGCCGGCGCTTGCAGCGGCCGCGTTGTTCGGCAGCGGGGCGCTTTTCACACCACGCGACCTGCTCCTACGGGGACTTCTTGGTGGCGGCCTTGCGAGGTGTGGCCTTCTTTGCGGCAGCGACCTTCTTCGCTGCGGGCGCTTTGGGGTTGGCAGCGGTCTCGGCCGATGGCGCCTCGTCGCCCGCCGCTGTCTTCGCAGCCGGCACCTTGCCCGGCCGCGGCGCACGCGGCTCGAACTCGAAGCTCACCTTGCCTTCTTTTTTGTCGTAGGCCAGGCGCGCCTTGAACTTGCGGCGGGTCTTGTTGGAGACGAAGTTTTCCAACAGATCGGTCTTGCCGGTCTCGAGCAGCTTGCTCATCTGCTCGCGCGCCACTGGCTGTTGCAGGATGATTTTTCCGCTCTTGAAGTCGCAGATCACGTTGGCGCCCACGGCGTGTTCGCACACGTAGCTCGTACCGTGCTCGTACACGCGACCCTGGTCTTTCGGGCACACGCCCAGGCTTTCCTGCGCCGAGAAGTCGATGGGCTCGCCAGATTCGCCAGCATTCTTTGCGTCTTCACCGAAGTCGAATTCGAGCTTCCAGTTCTTGATCTCTTCATCAAAGGCGAGCTTTAGTTCGGCGGTGAACGGCCAGCCAGCCTTGGAGCGAAAGCCTTCGAGTGGGCCGATTTTTTTGTTGGCCAGGAAGATTTCCACCTCGTCGAGCTCGAACGCCCGACTGCCGGGAACCTTGCTGATCGAGAAGCCGCAGCCGTCGGTCGTGCCGGCGATGCCGGAGGCGGCACTGCCCGCCCCGTTGCCAGTGCAGGCGAAACGACGGTAGTTTTCCTTCACGATGCCGGCGCAGTTCGGGCAGGGCACCTTGAGCGTCGCGTAGTCGCCTGGAATGGTTTCGCGGTCGTACTCCTTGGCCTTCTTCACAATGCGCTCAGCCATGGCCGCTATCTCAGCCATGAAGGTCTCGCGCCCAAGCTTGCCCTTTTCCATCTCAGACAGCTGGTACTCCCAGTTGCCGGTGAGTTCGGGCTTGGTCAGGTCGTCCACGCCCAGCCCGCGCAGCAGCGTCATCAGCTGGAAGGCCTTTGCGCCCGGCACCAGCTCACGGCCTTCGCGGTGGATGTACTTCTCGTAAATCAGGCCTTCGATGATTGCCGCGCGTGTGGCCGGGGTGCCCAGGCCCTTTTCCTGCATCGCCTCACGCATGTCCTCATCGTCGATCAGCTTGCCCGCGCCTTCCATCGCACTGAGCAAGGTGGCCTCCGTGTAGCGGGCCGGTGGTTTGGTCTTCTGCGCGTTCAGGTCGACGCTCTCAGTGCGCACGATCTCGCCTGGCGCCACCGCAACGAGGTTGGCGTCGTCTTCCTGCACCTCGCGACCGTACACCGCGAGCCAGCCGGGCTTGACCATCACCTTGCCGTTGGTCTGGAACTTGTGTTCCTTGCCCTCGTTCGTCACGGTGGAGATGCGGGTCGTCACCATGAATTCGGCGGGCGGAAAGAACACCGCAAGAAACCGCTTCACGACCATGTCATAAAGCTTGGCTTCGATCTCGCTCAAGCTGCGCGGGGCCTGCAGCGGGGGGATGATCGCGAAGTGGTCCGAGACCTTCGCGTTGTCGAAGATCTTCTTGTTCGGCTTGACGTAACCTTCCCTGATGGCCGTCTTTGCGTGGGCGCTGAGCGCGCGCAGCGGGCCCGGCATGTCTTCTGTCGAGATCATCTTCATCGTCTCCTTGACGACGTCGACATAGTCTTCCGGCAGCGCCTTGCTGTCGGTTCGAGGGTAGGTCAACACCTTGTGCTTCTCGTACAGCGCCTGCGCGATTGAGAGCGTGGTCTTCGCACTGAAGCCCAAGCGTGAGTTGGCCTCGCGCTGCAAGGTGGTCAGGTCGTACAGGCCCGGCGAGCTTTGTGTGCTGGGCTTGGCCTCTTCGCTCACGTGGGCCGGCTGCAGGCGCGAGGCGTCGGCGATGGCCTGCGCATCGCGCTCGTTCCACAGGCGGTCGGCGCGCGCCTCCAAGTCGTCTGGGTTTTTCTTCCACTTGGGATCGAACCACTTGCCTTCGTATTCGCCAGCAAGCGCCGCGAACGTGGCCTTGATCTCCCAGTAGTCACGCGACACGTGCTTGCGGATCTTTTCTTCCCGCTCGACCATGATCGACAGCGTGGGCGTCTGCACCCGGCCCACCGTGGTGAGGAAGAACCCACCGTCGCGCGAGTTGAACGCTGTCATCGCGCGCGTGCCGTTGATACCCACCAGCCAGTCGGCCTCACTGCGGCAGCGCGCGGCGTCGGCCAGCGGTAGCATCTGCTTGTCGGTGCGCAGGTTCTCAAAACCGTCGCGGATCGCCGCCGGCGTCATGCTCTGCAACCACAGCCGCTTGACCGGATGTTTGCTCTTGCTGTGCTGCTGGATCAGCCGGAAGATCAGCTCACCTTCGCGGCCCGCGTCGCATGCATTGATGATTTCGCTCACGTCCTTGCGCTTGACCAATCTGACAATCGCGCTGAGCCGTCCCTTGCTCTTGTCGATCGGGTTCAGGTCGAAGTGCGGCGGAATCACCGGGAGGTTGGCGAAGCTCCACTTGCCACGCTTCACGTCAAACTCTTCCGGGGCCTTGATCTCCAGCAAGTGGCCCACGGCCGAGGTGACGAGGAAGGTGTCGCTCTCGAAGTACTCGTCGTGTTTGTCAAACTTGCCGGCCAGGGGCGTGAGGGCGCGCACGATGTCCTGGGCGACGGAAGGCTTCTCGGCAATGATCAGTGACTTGCTCATGTTTCTTTCGTCAATGGGCGGGGTCGTGCCACCGCGTCAATACAATCCGGGCTTCGCGCGCGCACGCACACACGCGCGCACCCATGGTTTCAATGTACCCAAAGAATCCGATGACGCAAGCCGCCACCGCCAACGACCCTTCGCCAGCTTCAGCCAAAGCCAGCGGCCGCCGCATCCAGGTGCGCCTCTCGGGCGTGCACGGCAAGGGAGTGTTCGCCCTGGCACCGCTCAAGCGAGACGATTTCATCATTGAATACAAGGGCGAGGTCATCACTTGGAAAGAAGCGCTGCGCCGGCACCCGCATGACCCCAAGAACCCTGACCACACCTTCTACTTCCACGTCGATGACAAACACGTGATCGACGCCAAGTTCGGCGGCAATTCGGCGCGCTGGATCAATCACGCCTGCAAGCCAAACTGCGAAGCTGACGAAGTTGGCGGTCGGGTCTTCATCAGGGCCCTGCGCGCCATCAAGTCCGGCGAAGAACTGTTCTTCGACTACGGCCTGATCATCGATGAGCGCCACACGGCGAAGCTGAAGAAGCAGTACGAGTGCCGCTGCGGCGCCAAGAGCTGCCGCGGCACCATGCTGGCGCCGAAGCGCTGAAACCCCGTGGCAGAACAAGCGCTGCAGTGGGGTGCAGAAACGTTGTGGCAGCAGCTTGAGCCGCTGCTGCCGGGCCTCAGCGTCGAAGTGGTTCACGACACCATCTCCACCAACACCGCACTGCTCGACCGCGCCCGCGTGGTGCAGGAAAGCGAACTTGAGGCCGGCAACGTGCAGGTGCGCCGCAGTGTGGAGAGCGGGGCTTTTGGACGCCGTGCTGTCGACGTTCAACCTTGTCTTCTGGTTGCAGAACAACAGAGCGGCGGGCGCGGTCGGCAAGGGCGCACCTGGCAGTCGTCACCCGGCGCATCGCTCACGTTTTCGCTCAGCCTGCCGCTGGCAATCGTCGACTGGTCAGGCTTGTCGCTCGCAGTCGGCGTGGCCCTGGCCGACGCGCTCGACGCCGCGCCGGCCGCAGCCCCGGGGCTGCGCATCGGCCTCAAGTGGCCGAACGATCTGTGGCTCGTCGGCGAAACCCATGAAGGACGAAAGCTCGGCGGCGTACTGATCGAAACCGTGGCGGCGGGGCCGCAGCGCCTGATCGTCATTGGCGTGGGCCTGAACATCCTGCCCTTCAGTGCCGAGGAGTTCGCCAGCGGCTTCGCGTCAGTTCACGAGCTCGACCCCTCCAGCACCGCACCCAGCGTGCTGGCGCGAGTCATGATGCCGCTGGTGCTGGCGCTGAAACGCTTCGAGGTCGAAGGCTTCGCCGCTTTTGCAGCGGGCTTTGCGGCGCGCGACCTGCTGCGCGGGCACGCCGTGCGCACCACGCAGGCCGACGCCCTCGACGGCGTGGCGCAGGGCGTCTCAGACCAGGGCGAGTTGCTGGTGCAGACCCACGCCGGCCTGAAGCGTGTGTCCAGCGGCGAGGTCAGCGTGCGCCTGCGCGGCGCCTCGTTGCACGCGCCGCTCGGGCCTCGCTGAACCCGCGCTCATGCTCAGGCTGCTGCTCTTGCTGATCTTGGCCAACCTCGGCTTTTATTGCTGGACCGAGGGCTGGCTTGACAACGTGGTCGGCATTCGCGCCGCTGGCGACCGCGAACCCGAGCGTTTGGCACGGCAACTGCACCCCGAGGCGTTGGTGATCTTGCCTGCGCAAACCGCAGCATCGTCCAGTGCGAGCGCCGCGGCTGCGCAGTCCTGCCTCGAGGCCGGCCCGTTCAGTCCGACCGAGCTGGTTGCTGTGATCGCGTCACTGAAGCAGTTGTTGCCCAAAACGGCTGACCGCGACTGGGCCGAAGTGAGGACAGAAATACCAGGCAGCTGGATGGTCTACATGGGCAAGTTCGCCGACGCCGAAGCACTGGCGAAGAAGGAACAGGAACTCAAGCGCCTGAAGCTCGACTTCGACCTCGTGAACAATCCGCCTGCGCTCGAACGCGGCATCTCGCTCGGCCGCTTCGATCAGCGTGTTGCGGCCCTGAAGGCGCTCGAACGTTTAACGCAGCAAGGGGTTCACACGGCCCGCGTGGTGGAACTCAGCCCACCAGGCAGCGCCATCATGGTGCGCGTAGCGCGTGCCGACGCTGAGCTGGCCGCCCAGCTCACAGCACTGAAAGCTACAAGCCTGGGCAAAGGTTTCACGGCCTGCGCGCTGGTGCCGTAGCGGTACCGGCCCTTCGTTCTATCCGCCGATCAGAGCGGCGCCTTGGCCACTCGCCGCTGGCGCCGCGAGGCCAGGTGCAGGGCCAGCGTTGATGCCACCAGCGTCCACAGCCATTCGAGGTTCAAGGCACCACCGCCGCCATCGCCGCCTGATGAAGATGTGGGCGGCGCCTGCACGGCGTTCACGGTCAGCGTGGTGCTGGCGCTGTCCTGTCGCCCGCTGCCGTCGGTCACCGTCAGGGTAACGACCACCGTTCCCGCGGCCCTGGTTGCCAGCGTCGCGGTCATTGCATTGGTGGCGCTCGTGATGGTGGCGCTGCCACTCGTGACCGCCCACAGGTAGGTTGCGATGCTGGCGCCGCCGCTGCCGCGCGACTGCGAGCCGTCAAGCGCCACAACATCGCCCGCCGTGACCGTGGTGTTGGCAACGCTGATTTTGGCCGTGGCGATCGTCAACACCGTGGCCACCGCAGCGCCCGCATCGAGCATGCCGGCCCCGCAGGTGCTGGTGGTGCAGTAGCACTCGGAGTTTTGCGCGGTCAAGGTCGGCGCCGTGCAGGCCTGAACACCGGCAGCGGCGCCGGTGGTGGGGAAGGCGCGTGACGTGCTCTTGAGGACGCCGAGCACCTGGGCCGGCGTCAGATACTGGTTGGCCGAGATCATGAGCGCAGCGGTGCCGGCGACCAGCGGCGCTGAAAAGCTTGTGCCCAGCGTCGGGTCGTTCACGCCATCGGTGTAGGTACTGGCGCCGGGCCCTTGGGTACCGGCGTTGCTCGTCGTCAGCAGCGGGTACAAACAAGGCCCACTGTCGTTCACGCAATTGCCGGCAGGCGCGCTAACAGATACCTTGTTGCCAAGACTCGAATAACCGACCTTGGTGCCGCTGTGGCGCAAACCCGCCACACCAATCACGCCGTCGCAGTTCGCCGGCGAGTCGACCGCGAGGCCCTCGTTGCCAGCAGCGGCGACCACGACGACACCTGCCGCCAGCACCGCATTCACAGCGTCCTGGTAAGACTGGCTGCAAGTTGTTGCCGCCGAGCCGAGGCTGAGGTTGAGCACCTTTGCGGGGTTCGGGTTGGTCGGCACGCCTGGGACCGACAAACCCGCAGACCACAACATGGCCGCCTGGATGTCGGATGACACGCCACCGCATTTGCCCAGCACCCGCACCGGCAGGATCATCACGTCGCGGCCCAGACCGGCCATGCCGAGACCGTTGTCTGTGGCGGCGCCGATCAGCCCTGCCGTCTGGGTGCCGTGCCAGCTGCTGGGGGAGATGTCTTCGTTCGTGCACCCGGGCACGGGGCCAACGTCAGCCGCGGCGACCCCGTCACCGGGGTCGGAAGGGTCGCTGTCACGCCCGTCGCCATCGCCCGCATTGAGTGAGTTGTCGACGAAGTCGTAGCCTGGCAGCAGCTTGCCCGCCAGGTCAGGGTGGTCGGCGCGAATGCCGGTGTCAAGCATGGCAACGACCACGCTTCGCCGTCCGGTGGTGATGGCCCAGGCCGCTTCGGCATTGACGGCCGAGACCAGCGTGGCGTTTGGCGTCCGCAGGTACCACTGACCCGCGGTCGGGCTGGTCGTGAGCGCGGCTCGGTACAGCGGGTCGTTCGGCGCGGCAAAGGCGCGCACGCGCTCATCAACCTCGGCATATTCCACATCGCTCTGCGCCGAAAGCCGCGCTGCGAGTTCGCGCGAGCTGATGCCCTTGGCGATGAGCACCTGCGTGCGTGCGCCCAGCGCATGGCCGTCGGTCAACTGCAAGCCGAGGCGCGACGACAGTGCACGTGCCTGCAGCGGGTGCGCAGCATTCGGGTTGGCGGCATTCGGATTGGCGGCGAGTGCGCGTGCCACGCTCGAGTCGGTCTTGAACTTCACGATCACGCGCGCTTCGGCCTCATTCGGCTGCACGATGGGCGCGCGCCGCAGAGGGCCACGCTCGGCGCTCCAAGCGGGGGTGGCCAATGCGGCGGCAAACAAGACCCAGCTGGCTGCCGCGATCAAACGACGAGTCAATGCAATTTTCATGAAACCTTAACGCCCAACGATGGACTGCGAAGTGTATGCCTCGCGCCTACACGCCAGCTGTGGAGGATTCCCGCAGGCGCCGGCGCGGCTGCGCGCGGATGAACGGCCCACCGACGTGAAAAACCCGCTGGAGAGCGGGTTTTGTGGGCGGCAGCAGAGAGCGACCCAGCAGCGGCCTACTTTGCGACCACGCGCACCATCTCGAGCACCTTGTTCGAGTAACCCCACTCGTTGTCGTACCAAGACACGACCTTGACAAAAGTGCTGTCGAGCGCGATGCCGGCTTCGGCATCGAACACCGACGTCATCGCCTCGCCACGGAAATCGGTCGATACGACCTTGTCTTCGGTGTAGCCCAGCACGCCCTTCATCGCACCTTCCGACTGCGCCTTCATTTCGGCGCATATTTCCTTGTAGCTGGCCTCCTTCACCAGCTCGACGGTCAGGTCGATCACCGACACGTCGGAGGTCGGCACGCGGAACGACATGCCGGTGAGCTTCTTGTTCAGCTCGGGAATCACCACGCCCACAGCCTTGGCCGCGCCGGTGCTCGAAGGAATGATATTTTCCAAAATGCCGCGGCCGCCGCGCCAGTCTTTGTTGCTCGGGCCGTCGACGGTCTTTTGCGTGGCAGTGGTGGCGTGCACTGTCGTCATCAGGCCGCGCTTGATGCCCCATTTGTCGTTCAGCACCTTGGCCACAGGCGCGAGGCAGTTGGTGGTGCAAGAAGCGTTCGAGATGATGGCCTCGCCCTTGTAGCTCTTGTCGTTCACGCCAAACACAAACATGGGCGTATCGTCTTTCGAGGGCGCTGACATGATCACTTTTTTCGCACCGGCGTCGATATGTTTTTGGCCGGTTTCCTTGGTCAAGAACAGACCGGTGGCTTCGATCACGATGTCGGCGCCGACTTCCGCCCACTTCAGGCTTGCCGGGTCGCGCTCTTGCGTCAGGCGGATCTTCTTGCCGTTCACCATCAGCGTGTTGCCGTCAACCGCGACGGTGCCCTTGAATCGGCCGTGCACCGAGTCGTACTGCAGCATGTAGGCCAGGTACTCGGGCTCAAGCAGGTCGTTGATGCCGACGACTTCTATCTCCGCGAAGTTTTGCACGGCAGCGCGAAACACCATGCGCCCGATGCGCCCGAAGCCGTTGATACCGATCTTGATGGTCATGAGAAATCTCCTGATTATTTAGACAAAACCTTGCGCACCGTGGCCGCCACGTTCTCTGCCGTGAAGCCGAAGTGCTTGAACAGTGCCGGCGCCGGGGCCGACTCGCCATAGGTGTCGATGCCGACGACGGCGGCGCAACCGTATTTCCACCATCCGTCGGTCACGCCCATCTCGACAGCAATACGCGGCACCCCCTTCGGCAGCACGCTCAACTTGTACGCGGCGCTCTGGCGATCAAACACGTTGGTCGACGGCATCGAGACCACCCGAACCGCGACGCCGCTCTTGCCGAGTTGCTGCTGCGCGTGCAGCGCAAGCTGCACTTCCGAGCCGGTGGCGATGATCACCGCCTGCGCCTTTTTCTTCAGCCCGACTTCGCTCGGCTCGGCCAGAACGTAGGCGCCTTTTGAGATCTCATCGAGCGACGCCTTGGGAGCGTAGGGCAGGTTCTGACGCGACAGCAGCAGCGCGCTCGGGCGGGTCTTGCTCTCAATCGCGCAGGCCCACGCCACCACGGTTTCGGCGGTGTCGCAAGGGCGCCAGACATCTAGGCCCGGGATCAGCCGCAGTGACGCTGCGTGTTCGATGCTTTGGTGCGTGGGACCGTCTTCGCCCAGGCCGATGCTGTCGTGCGTGAAGACGTGAATCACGCGCAGTTTCATCAGCGCGGCCATGCGGATGGCGTTGCGGCTGTAGTCGCTGAAAGTGAGGAAAGTGCCGCCGTAGGGAATGAGCCCGCCGTGCAGCGCCACGCCGTTCATGATCGCGGCCATGCCGAACTCGCGCACACCGTAGTTGATGTGGCGTCCGCCATTGCTGCTGCCGTCTGCTTCAAGGCGGAACGGCGGCGTGCTGCTGGTGTTGGTGAGGTTCGAGCCAGTCAGGTCGGCACTGCCGCCGAGAAGCTCTGGCAGCGCCATCGTGAAGGCTTCCAGCGCGATCTGGCTGGCCCTGCGGCTTGCCACGGTCTCGGCTTTGGTGTGCGCGGCCACGGCAGCATCGACCGCCGATTGCGCCCAGCCCTTGGGCAGCTCACCATCCATGCGGCGCACGAAGTCAAGCGCGAGTTCGGGGTAGGCCTTGCCATACGCTTCGAACGCAGTGACCCAGCGCGTTTCGGCGGCCAGGCCGGTTTCGCGTGCGTCCCACAGCGTGTAGGCAGGCTCGGGGATCACGAAGGGCTCGCTGGACCAGCCGATTGCCTCGCGCGTGAGCTTGATCTCTTCCGCGCCGAGCGCCTCGCCGTGCGCTTTGGCCGTGCCGGCGCGGTTCGGCGAGCCTTTGCCAATGGTCGTCTTGCAACAAATCAGCGTGGGTTTGTCGCTGCCCTTTGCAGCGGCAATGGCGGCAGAAACCGCCGCCACATCGTGCCCGTCTATGCCGCGGATCACGTGCCAGCCGTAGGCCTCAAAGCGCTTGGGCGTGTCGTCGATGAACCAGGGCTCGACCTTGCCGTCGATCGAGATGCCGTTGTCGTCGTACAGCGCAATCAGCTTCGACAGCTTCCACGCGCCGGCCAGCGCGCAGGCTTCATGGCTGATGGCTTCCATCAGGCACCCATCGCCGAGAAAAACGTAGGTGTGGTGGTCGACGATGGTGTGGCGCGTTTGCCCATCCACGCGGTTGAATTCTTTAGCCAGCAGCTTTTCCGAGAGCGCCATGCCGACCGCGTTGGCAATGCCTTGGCCGAGCGGGCCGGTGGTGGTTTCAACCCCCGGCGTCAGGCCGTGTTCAGGGTGACCCGGCGTCTTGCTGTGCAGCTGGCGGAAGTTGCGCAGCTCGCTCATCGGCAAGTCATAACCCGTGAGGTGCAGCAGCGCGTAGAGGATCATCGACGCGTGGCCGTTCGAGAGCACGAAGCGGTCTCGGTTGACCCACTGCGGGTGGCCGGGGTTGTGCTTGAGGTGCTGGCCCCACAAGGCCACCGCCATCTCGGCCATGCCCATCGGCGCGCCCGGGTGGCCGGAGTTGGCTTGTTGCACAGCGTCCATCGTGAGTGCGCGGATCGCGTTGGCCATCAAGGTCAATGGACCCTGAGAAAGGGTGGGGGTCGTTGCCATGCGCGTGCGGGTTTCAGGTGGGCGGGACGAGTATTTTACGGGCCGGCCCCGGTGCGCCGGATTCGCCCCACCGCGGCGAACTGGATAATTCCCCGCATGCAAGGATTGCACCTCACCGCCGACCTGCGTGGCTGCCCCGCCGAGCGCGGCGTGATGCTCGACCCGGCCGCGCTGCGCGAGGCCTGCCTCGGCGCCGTGCGCCGCGCCGGCCTGGCGCCGGTGGGTGAGCTGTTCCACCGCTTCGCGCCCGCGATGGGCGCCTCCGCAGAGGCACCCGTCGGCATCACTGGCGTGGTGCTGCTGGCCGAGTCCCACCTGGCAGTGCACACCTGGCCCGAGCTCGCGGCGGTCACGCTCGATGTTTACGTGTGCAACCTCGGCCGCGACAACTCCGCCAAGGCGCATGCGCTGCTCGCAGCGCTGCTCGGCGTCTTCGAGCCTGAGCAGGTCGAGCAGCAGGCGCTGCAACGTGGCGTGCAACCCAGCGCCAAGCGTTCATCACGATGAAAGCAATGATCCTCGCTGCGGGCCGCGGTGAACGCATGCGCCCGCTGACCGACCACACCCCCAAACCGCTGCTCGTGGTGCGAGGCAAGCCGCTGATCGAATGGCACCTCGAAGCGCTCGCACGAGGCGGCGTGACAGAGGTCGTCATCAACACCGCGTGGCTCGAAGAGCGCATCGTCCAGGTGCTCGGTGACGGCGCGCGTTGGGGTTTGCGCATCCGGTATTCGATGGAGGGCCGCGACCATGGCGGGGCGCTGGAAACGGCCGGCGGCATCGCCAAGGCCTTGCCGCTGCTGGTGGACCGCGACGACGAGTGCTTCTGGCTGATTTCGGGCGACATCTTTGCGCCCGGCTTCGTGATCGATGCGCTGGCCGCAGACCGTTTCGCGGCCGGCAGGCACCTCGCCCACTTGTGGCTCGTTCCCAACCCGGTCTTTCACACGGAGGGCGATTTCGGCCTCGATGCCAACGGCCTTGGTCTGGCCGACTCCCCCGGCCCAGACGGCCGCCGCTGGACCTACGCCAACCTCGCAGTGTGCCGCGCCACGCTGTGTTCGCACATCGTGCCGGGCACGCGCGTTGCGCTCGGGCCGCTGCTGTTCGAAGGCATGCGCGAGCGGCGCATCAGCGCCGAGGTCTACCGAGGCGCTTGGGAAAACGTCGGCACGCCGGCGCAGTTGGTGGCGCTGAACAACGGCCCATGACGCCTTTGAGCGCGCCTGTTCAACAGCGAACAAACGCGCGAGCTGTGTTGCCCACACAAGAGCCCAGCGACAAAACGATGACTTTGAAATCGCTGAGGCCCAGTCGTCGGTAGTGCAGGTTCGATTTCGTCCAGGCCGGGTACGAAAGTACAGCGCAGCCCAAAAGTCGCACGGCTCTGCGCTGCGCTAGGCAAAGGGCGCAGCTACAGTGAGCGCCATGACAACGTTTTCCCAGCGCCGAGCGCGCCTTGCTCAGGCATTGCAGGCTTCAGGTGGTGGCGTGGCCGTGATCCCGACCGCGCCCGAGCGCCAGCGAAACAGCGACAACGACCACCCGTACCGCCACGACAGCTACTTCCACTACCTCACGGGTTTCGACGAGCCGCAAGCGTGGCTGGTGCTGGCCGACAACGGCGAGTCCACGCTGCTGTGCCGCGAAAAAGACCCCGCCATGGAGATCTGGGACGGCCTGCGCCTGGGCCCGGCCGCCGCGCCGGCCACGCTCAGCGTGAGCCATGCCCTTGATGTCGCCACGCTCGACAGCGCCATGCCCGAGCTGCTGGCCGACCACGCTGCCGTGTGGTTTCCGTTCGGCGTGCATGCCAAGCTCGCGGCGCAGGTCGACGGCTGGCTCGGTACGCTGCGCTCACGTTCGCGCCAAGGTGTGCAGGCGCCGGCGAGCCAGCGCGACCTCGCACCGCTGCTGGCCGAAATGCGCTTGCGCAAAGACGCTGAGGAACTGGCGCTGATGCGCAGGGCCGCGTGCATCTCCGCCGGCGCCCACGCGCGCGCCATGCGGTTTTGCGGACAACGTTTCCGCGCCGCGCCGCAAGGCGGCGTGCCCGAATATGAGATCGAAGCGGAGCTGCTGCACGAGTTCCGGCGCCACGGCGCACAAAGCCCGGCCTACCCGTCGATCGTGGCGGCCGGTGCAAACGCTTGCATCCTCCATTACTCGGCCGGCAACACCGAGCTGCGCGCGGGCGAGCTGTGTTTGATCGACGCCGGCTGCGAACTCGACGGCTACGCGAGCGACATCACCCGCACCTTCCCGGCCGACGGCCGCTTCACGCCGGCCCAGCGCGAGCTCTATGACATCGTGCTCGCCGCACAGCAAGCCGCCGAGGCCGCCACCCGCCCCGGCGCGCGCCAGCGCGATGCCCACAACGCGGCGGTGCGGGTGCTGGCGCAAGGCATGCTCGACACTGGCCTGCTAGACCGCAAGGTGGTGGGCAATCTCGACGCGGTGGTCGAGTCGGCCAGCTACCGCCAGTTCTACATGCATGGCACCGGCCACTGGCTCGGTCGCGACGTGCACGACGTGGGCGACTACATGGCGCTCGGCGAAGCGCCTCGCGATCTGCCCGATGGCCAGGGCGGCCGCGCAGTGGTTCGGCCTTCGCGCTTGCTGGAGCCGGGCATGGTGGTCACTTTGGAGCCGGGCCTCTATGTGCGCCCGGCGCCCGGCGTGCCAGAGCGTTACTGGAACATTGGCATCCGCATTGAAGACGACGCCGTCGTCACCAACGGGGGTTGCGAGCTGATCAGCCGCGGCGTTCCGGTGGCCGCCGCCGAGGTCGAGGCCTTGATGCAAGAGGCCTGCGCATGACAACCCTGACGCTCACTTCGTACACCACCGCCCGGAGCCACAAGCTGCTCCGGCAACAGCAGTGAAGCTTGAGCCTCGCGGCCGGGGCTTCCACCCCGCGGTAAGGTGCCTTCCCGCTTGCATCGACTCAAGACACGCACCATGACCCAAACTTTTCGGATCGCCGTGATCCCAGGCGACGGTATCGGCAAAGAAGTGATGCCAGAAGGCCTGCGCGTGCTGCAGGCTGCAGCCCAACGCTTCGACATCTCGCTCGCGCTCACGCCCATCGAATGGGCCAGTTGCGACCACTTCAGTGCCCACGGGAAGATGATGCCCGACGACTGGAAAGCGCAACTGCAAGGCTTTGATGCGATCTTGTTCGGCGCGGTCGGTTGGCCGGCCACCGTGCCTGACCACGTGTCGCTTTGGGGCTCGCTGCTGAAGTTCCGGCGCGAGTTTGACCAGTACATCAACCTGCGCCCAGTACGCCTCTTCGAAGGCGTGCCCTGCCCGCTGGTCGACAAGGCCGGCAAGCCACGCCGCCCTGGCGATGTGAATTTCTTCATCGTGCGCGAGAACACCGAAGGCGAGTACACCAACCTTGGCGGGCGCATGTTCGAAGGCACAGAGCGCGAGATCGTGATCCAGGAGGCGGTGTTCTCGCGCCACGGCACCGACCGCGTAATGAAGTACGCGTTCGAGCTCGCGCAATCGCGCCAGCGAAAGCACCTGACGGTTGCGACCAAGAGCAACGGCATCGCCATCAGCATGCCTTGGTGGGACGAGCGCGCCGACGCGATGCACACGCAGTTCCCGGCGGTAAGCGTCGACAAGCAGCACATCGACATCCTCGCGGCTCGCTTCGTGCTGGAGCCCACGCGCTTTGACGTGGTGGTGGCGAGCAACCTGTTCGGCGACATCCTCTCCGACCTGGGACCCGCCTGCACCGGCACGATTGGCCTCGCACCCTCGGCCAACCTGAACCCGGAGCGCAAGTTCCCATCGCTGTTCGAGCCGGTCCACGGTTCGGCGCCCGACATCTTCGGCAAGAACATCGCCAACCCCGTGGCCATGATCTGGTCGGCAGCTTTGATGCTTGACTTCCTGACGCACAGCGCGGGTGCGGGCCGTGCCGCGCACGACACGATCATGAAAGCCATCGAGACCGTTCTCGCCAATGGCCCACGCAGCGCCGACCTCGGTGGCTACGCCAGCACAACCGAGATGGGGCAGGCCATAGCGGCGTTGGTCTGACGCCGTGGGTCAGCGGCTCATGGCGCGCTTCGCGGCGAGCCCGGCGCGCTGCCCCTGGTACAGCGCTTCTTCGAACACCGAGTAACTTGAGAGGTCGCTGTGCGCGAACTGCACTCGGCGCTGCGGTTCGGCCAGCGCGCGCAGGGCCGCACTGCTGCGCAAGCCTGGCACCGGGATGCTCATGGCATGGCCGTAGCGCATCAGGTCGACCTGTTTGAGCTTGCCCGGCAAATCCGGGTGCACCCGCGCAAGATCGGCCACCACCGCCTTCGCCCATGTCAACCATGGGTCGTTCAACAAGCGTGCGCGCTGCGCCTGCAACTGCCCGACCGAATCGCCGCCCAGCGCCCAGTAGGCGGTGAGTACGGTCGGGCCAGAGTGAGGCCGGGTGCGTTGGTGCATCGCGTCGACGTAGCCCAGCGCCGCGCTGCCAGACAACGTGGCGTAGGCCACGTTGTCCCAAGACGGCGGCGCGCCGGGGCGGTCATCCAGGGCTTGGCCCAGCTCCAGGTTAGCAACGAGCCAAGGCGCATGGCGCATCGCGGCGGCGGCTTGCTTCAACGCGGCCGGCGGCGCTTCGAGCAGGCGCGCGGCGAGGAACAGCGGCACGGCCAACACGACCTGCGGTGCGGTCCAGCGCTCGGCCTGTGATGTGCCCACGTTCCAGACATCGACGCTGGCCTCCGAGCGCCCTTCACTCACCCGCAGGGCGATGCAGCCTGAGTGCAAACGCTCGCCCAGCGGAGCTGCAAGGCGCCGGCTGATCCACGCGTTGCCCTCGGGCCAGGTCAGCACGCCATCGCGTTCTTCAGTCGGCTCGCCAGGCGCGTGAAAGCCGTGCCGGCTTGCGAAGTAATGAATGCCGGCCCATGCCGACACCTGCGCGGCGCCGGCGCCGTAGTCGTCGCGGCAGCAGTAGTCGAGGTACCAGCGCAGGGCGGGCGCGTTCAGGCCTTGCGCGTCGAGCCATTGCGCGAAGGGCACGGCGTCGAGGGCGCCGAGCGTGGGTTGCCACGGCGCATACGCGGTCGGCATGCTGAACGCAGCGCCCTCGCTCAGCCGGCGTACCGTGGCACTGAACTGCACGTACTGCGCTTGCGTGCTTGCCCGCTGTTCGACCGGCAAGGCTTGGACCGGCGGCAACAAGCCTTCATGCCATTGCCCGCCGATGAAGAGACGCTCTTGCGGGCTGTGGCACAGGTGCCGTTCGTCATAGACCGGCTGACCGTGTTCAGTGCGCCGCAAGCCCAGTTCTTCAAGCAGCGCGATCAATTCGACCGCTCGCTCGCTGGGCACCGGCAGGTAATGCGCGCCGAGCGGGCAGGCCATGCCACCGAGCACGTGGCCACGGCTGTTGCCGCCGGCGGCATCTTCCAGCTCGAAGACCTGCACGTCCTCAATGCCAGATTGCCGCAATGCACGTGCCGCGGCCAGCCCCGAGATCCCGGCGCCAACCACGAGCGCGCCAGCGCGGCGCCGCACCGCCGGCTCGGGCAGAGCGCCCGACTTGAGTTCGCGCAACCGGTGGCCGCGCC
Source organism: Burkholderiales bacterium (assembly GCA_038227445.1). Lineage (GTDB taxonomy): Bacteria > Pseudomonadota > Gammaproteobacteria > Burkholderiales > Burkholderiaceae_C > LMDS01. The sequence goes on from JBBRPV010000034.1 coordinate 24,467, forward strand.
CCGCGTTGGCACCAACCCAGCCGCCGCCGTAGGTGGCCGCGCTGTCGTGACGCGTGCAGCCCCACAGCGGCAGGCTCGCCGCCGCCGCTGCGAGCACGGCACGGCGGCGGGGCTTCCACGCGGTCACTGGTGCACCTTGCCCCATTCTTCTTCAAAGGTCTGCACCAGCACCTGGTTCGACAAGCGGTTCACTTCGGTCGGAACCCGCGCCATGTCGAGCGGGAAGTTAAAGAGCGTCGGCAGGTCAGCCACACTGAGAAAACGCAGGCCACTCGGCAACGCGCTGGGCAAGCTGTAGGGGCGCCGGCTCGCGAGCATGAAGCCCCACTCGCCGAAGCTCGGCACGTGCGCGTGGTAGGGCGTGGTTGCAAGGCCGGCCGCTTCAATCGTGGTGGCCACGGTCCAGAAACTCTTGCGCGCGATCAGCGGCGAGGTGGTCTGCACCACGGCATAACCGCTCGCGTTCAGGTGCTGGTCGATCAGGCGGTAAAAGCTTGAGGTGTAGAGCTTGCCGATCGAGAAGTTCGTGGGGTCGGGGAAGTCGACCACGATCACATCGAAGCTGTCTGCGTTCTGCTCAAGCCACGCAAAGGCGTCGGCGTTGACGATGCGCAGCTTGGGCGAGAGCAAGGAATCGGCATTGAGCTGGCGCAGCAGCGGCTGGGTTGAAAAGAGTTGTGTCATGTGCGGGTCAAGCTCAACCAGCGTAACGCGCTCGACACTCGCGTACTTCAGCACCTCACGCACCGCCATGCCGTCACCGCCGCCCAGCACCAGCACCTGGCGTGGCGCACCGTGCGCGGCCATTGCCGGGTGCACCAGGGCTTCGTGGTATCGGTACTCGTCACGCGAATGGAACTGCAGATTGCCGTTCAGGAACAGGCGCACTCCCTGTTTGCTCGACGTGACCACCACGCGCTGGTAGCCGCTGGTCTCGCTGTAGAGCACCGAGTCGGCGTAGAAGCGGTCTTCGGCCCAGGTGGTGATGCGGTCGGCACCAGCGAGCGCGGCGAGCAGCGCCAAAACCACGAACGCACAGCTCGCCGTGTGCACCGAGAGCTGGCGCAGCTGCCCGCGAAACAGCCAAAGCGCCCACACCGCCACACCCGCATTGAGCAACCCGAACAACACGCCTGTGCGGATCAGGCCGAGCTGCGGCACCAGCAGCAGCGGGAAGGCGATGGAGACTGCGAGCGCGCCGAGGTAGTCAAAGGTCAGCACCTGCGAGACGAGGTTCTTCAAGCCCTGGCGTTCAGCGCCGCTGCCGCGCAGCTGCTGTTTGAGAATGCGCATCACGAGTGGGATTTCCAGGCCGACGAGAATGCCGACCAGCAGCACCATCGAGTACAGCGCAAAACGAAACGACGGCGCCGCCAGCGACTGCAACGCGAACAGCAGTGCCGGCATCAAGCCGCCAACCAGCCCGACCAGCAGCTCGATGCGCAAAAAGTGTGCGATCAACTGGCGCTCGAAAAACCGCGACAGGTACGAGCCCAGGCCCATCGCGAACAGGTAGGTGCCGATGACGGTCGAGAACTGCAGGATCGAGTCGCCAAGCAAGTAGCTCGCGAGCGTGCCAGCAGCCAGCTCGTAGACGAGCCCGCATGCGGCCACGATGAAGACCGATGCCAGCAACGCCACTTCGACCGGTCGGGCCGAACCCGCGCGGTCGAAGTCGTGAGACACGCCAGCCACTCAGCGGCTGCGCTGGCTGCGTGAAGCCTGGGTTAGGCTCACCCGTGCACGGCTGCGGCAACGATCAGCCCGATCGCAATGCACATCGCGCCCACCACGATCGCCAGCGCCACGTTCTTCTTCTCGATGATCTCGCCCCACAGGTCGTAGGGCGTGAGCTTGTCGACGATGACGAAGCACAGCCAGAAGATCGCCACGCCGATCAGCGCGTAAAGAATCGATCCGGCCACGACGCCAGGTTTCAGCCATTCAATGCCCATGATGACGAGGCTCCTTGTTGATGGACGACAGGCGGCGCATCACTTGTGTCCGCCACCGCTAGAAAAACCGCCGTAAGAACCGCCTCCGGTTCGCAGGCCACCGCTGCTGCGATTGTTGTTCAGACAATTCTGGTACTCCTGCGAGGCTTCGCCGAAGGTCGCGCGCGTGTCGGCGCAGTCGCTCGAACCGCCACCGCCGGCGCAGCGAAACAGCATCAACAGCGCAATGATCACGAAGCCCCAGAAGAAGACCTTCGCCAGCAGCGAAGCACCGTTCAGCGAGGTCGGCAAGGCGTCACGCTGGAGCGAAGCGGCCTTCTCGGGTGCGAGCTTGAAGGCTTTCAGCACCGCTTCGGCGGCAAGCGTTTCACCGCCGGACCAGACCACTTCCTGCCCATCATCACCAGGGCGGCCGGAGCCGGTCTGTTCGCGATTGAGGCGCTTCGCAGAGGCCGCGCCGGTGCCTTGATAGTCGGTGTTGAAAGTGCGCTGGTCTCGCGTGAGTTGCCAGTAAAACTCGCCGAGCACGTAGGTCACCATGCCGGTGTAGCCGTAGAGCTTGCGGTACGTGGCGCCGTCGTGCTTGACACCCTCGCCGGCCCGCTGCGGCACGCCGGTGAGCGGCGCGGTCCAACTCCAGCCGTCTTCAGCGTCGACGAGAAAGGCGAAGCCCTGCACGCGGTGGTAGAGCAAATACTCTCGCCAGAAAGTCTGTTCGTCGTCGCCCGCTTCCGGCACCTCGCAGCGTTCAGCGTAGCCCACCACCTGCCAGGGCAAAGCTGGCTTGCCGCCGAATGCGAGCGTGCCGACGCTGCCGAGCGGAATTTGCGGCTCCTTGCCGTTGTTCTGTGCGTAGTGCTGCAGATCGACGCCCACGCCTTGCGACACGTCGACGACCGCATGACACTGGTGGCAGACGATCGACTGCGTGGTCGCGAGCTTCACTTCCAACGCCGTGCCGCAGCTTGGGCACTCGACAGCGCGCGCTTTCAGAGTCTTCTCGGTCGACTCGGCCAAGCCTGTCATCGCCAGCTCGCTGATCGCCACCGCTCGGCCAACCGACCAGCGTGGCAACAAAGCGTCGCTGTAGTCGAGCGTGCCGACTTCGCCGCGGCTGCTGCGCAGGTCAGACACGACGAAGCCACGCTCCAGGTTCGGCTTGTAAGGCAGTTCGCCTTGCGCGGCGACCAGCTTCGCCGCCGCGACCGACGCCACCGACCAACTTTGGCCGCCAACGATGAGTTGCGCTCCGGCCTGAAGGCTCGCAGGCGCCGGTGCCGCCGCGTCGAGTGGGGCGTCGAACGCAATCACATAGCTGCCGTTGTCTTCGCTCAGCCAGCCCGACTTCTGCACCCCGTCGGCGCTGCCGAAGAGCGCGTGCCACTCGTTCCAGGTGCCGTCTTTGTAGCGGTACTGCAGGCGCCCGACGAGTGTGAACGCAGCCCCCTGGTATTTGCCCGCGGCCCCGAGCTGCAGCGGCGAATGGTCATCAAAGAGGTCGGCGCTCTCGCCGATCTTGCGCAGCGCGTCGCCCTCGCGCACGACCGTGCTCTTGCAGAAGCTGCAAACGGCGAACGCCGACGCTGACGAGCGGAACTCGACCGGCGCGCCGCAGTTCGGGCACGCCGCGCGGTAGGCGCGCTGCGGTGACGGTTCGGTGGCCAAAGGCTGCCCGGGGCGAGTGACCCGACTAGACCAGTTTTTTCAGCAGCTCCGCCTTCTTGGTGTCGAACTCTTCCTGCGTGAGGATGCCCTTGGACTTGAGCTCGCCGAGTTTTTCGAGCGTGGCCATCACCTCGTCGGGCCGCACACCCTCCGGCACCGCAGCTGCAGCCACAGGCTCGGTACTGCCCTGCAAGCCCTTGCCCAGCTGCTGGGCCAGCACCTGCCCAAGCGCAACACCGGCGCCCAGGCCCATCGCGTCACCGACCACACCGCCACCACCGGCCGCACCTTCGGCGAACTTCGGAATCGCCTGCGCGGTCTGGTATTGCATGAACTTGCCCATGTCGCCACCGACCATGCCCATACCGATTTTCTGGTCGAGGATCTTCTGCAGCTCTTCAGGCAAGGACACGCTCTGCATGGTCACGGCTTCGAGCTTCAGGCCGATGGCGGCGAACGAGGGCTGCGTAGCTTCCATCAGCGCTTTCGCGAACTCGACCTGGTTCGCCGCGAGGTCGAGAAAGGCCACGCCGCTGCTCGCCACGGCGTCGGAGATGTGCTGCAGCATCAGGCCACGCAACTGGCCGTCGAGATCGGCCGCGGTGTAGGTGTCGCGCGTGCCAGAGATCTCGGTGTGGAAGAGTTTCGGGTCGGCGATGCGGTAGCTGTAGTTGCCGAAGGCGCGCAGGCGCACGGCGCCGAAGTCTTTGTCGCGAATCGTCACCGGCTGGGTCGTGCCCCAGCGCTGGTCGATCTGCTGGCGCGTGCTGAAGAAGTAAACGTCGCTCTTGAACGGACTCTTGAAGAGCTTGTCCCAGTTCTGCAGGTAGGTGAGCACCGGCAGCGTGGCCGTGGTCAGCGTGTGGCGGCCGGGGCCAAACACGTCGGCGACCTTGCCTTCGTTGACGAACACCGCCATCTGCGATTCGCGCACCGTGAGCGAACCGCCGTTCTGGATTTCAAGATCGCGCATCGGGAAGCGCCACGCCAGCGTGCCGTCGCCGGCCTCGGTCCACTCGATGATGTCGATGAACTGTTTCTTGATGAAATCCATCAGTGCCATGGCGATCTTCCTGAAGAGACGTTAGGGCCGGATCACAGCGCCGGAAAACTCGCCACCATCATAGACGGGGCCGGCGCGGGAGCGCCGCGGCCTTCAGCCCGCTTTGCCGTTGCCGATCACTTTCACGCGCTCGGGCGGTCGCATCGCGCGCACCAGTTCGTCGGCGAATTGGCTTTGCAAAGCGTAAGCCCGCATCGGCTGCGCGTCGATCGACGAGACGCGCATCAGCAGGCCGTCGAGCAGGCGGCGGCGCATGCCGAAGGAAAGCTGGCGCAGCCGGAACGCGGTGCTGTCCGTGACGACCGCGTCGCCCAGCAGCATCCAGTAGGTGATGGGCTCCGAACGACCGGGCAAGAAAGCATGCAGGCGCGTGGCTGCCACGGCCTGGCCCGCGAGCTCGATCTGTACCGGCTCCACCCCTTCGACCTTGAAGCCACCGGCCGGGTAACAGACCTCGGGGCGATGCATCTGCATGCCGGCCGACTGCTCGCGCCCGAACGCGGCCGACACCATGATGCGGTAGCCCTTCGAGTTGATGAAGGTGCGTTCGAGCACCTGGTCGTAGATCTTGTAGAGCTTGCCTTGCCGGACAGCGGGGCGCACGAAGGCTTCGGAGGCGGCGTCGACACGCCAGTCGCCGAATTCACGCGGCATCAAAGTATCAAGGTCCACGGCGGTTGCCGCGGCGTCGGCGTCGGGCACCGGCTTGCCCAGCGACGCCAGTGCCGCGGTAGCGGCCATGCTGACCGCGAGCAACAAAGCCTTGCGGCGCGTGGGCGCAATCATGCCGTCCACCGTTTTGGCAGTAACGCGCCCAGGCCACGATCAGCGCCGACGATGAAGGCCAGCCCCACCGCGAACAGCACCATGCCGGCGAAGCCGTGAATGAAACCGCGGCCGGCCGCGTCGCCGAAATAGTAGGTGACCAGCACCAGGATCATCACGCGGACAACGTTGGCGCTGAACGCGACCGGAATCACGAGCAACGCGAGCGCGGCACTGCGAACCCAGGAGCGGTAGTTCATCAGGCTGGCGTAGAGCAGGCCCATCGCTTCGAGCGTGAACATCGTCTGCAAGCCTGCACAGGCTTCTGACACGAGCAACTGATACTGGCCGATGGTGATGACCACGCCCGAGCGCCCCATCGGGAAGGCAAGCCAGAGCAACAACTTCGTCGCGACGATCGACACGCCCAGCTTGAGCGGCGCCGTGATCGCCAGCACCAAGCTGAAGGGCAGCGGCAAGGCAAACAACAGAAAGAAGAGTGGGAACCAGGCCAGCCGCAGCACGCCCCAGCCCTTGAACAACACGAAGGTCGCGAGCAGCACGACGCTCAGAGAGAGCATCTCGATCCGCAGGAACTGTTGGCTGCGCCCGAACGCATAAAGCAGCAGGCCGAGCGCAAGCAACACAGCCACCGCTCGACCGGATGCATTCGGCAACGCCTGGAAGGCTGGCCGCTGGCGATACAACAACCAGGCCGACACCGCGAGGATGATCGGCTCGTGCCCCTGCGCTTCTGCCGACCAGATGCCAAAGCACAGGTCCCACAGGGTCGGCAGCCAGAGCGCGGCCAGGCCCATCGCGACGAGGCCGAGCGCCACGGCGTCGAAGGGCTGCCCCGCCTCGCCAGCTCGGGTGGCGGGCTTCACACCAGACACGTCGATCTGCATGCGTTTAGTTAGCCGCCGAAGCGGCCGCGCTTGCGGCGGCCGGCGTCTGGGCAAACGTGCCCTGGTAGACGATCTGCGCACGTTCGCGCAGGAGCTTCATCTCGCGAGTCACCAATTCGCGCTTGCGTTCACCCAGCAGGTAGGCCTCGATTGCACCGCGCGCGAGACTGTTGCTCACTGGCGCCGACTGGGCCTGCAGGATCACCATCACTCGGGCGCCGCCAGGCTGCAGCGTCATCACCGGTTGACCGACCGGCAGCTTGGCCAAGGTCTCGAGCATGGTCTTAGGCATCTCCTCGGCGGCCTGCACGAACTGGCGTGAGCGATAGCGCAAGCCGGCCTTGCTCAGGGCTTCGCCCAGCTCGTTCACGCCTTTCGCCGCGCTCAAAGCGGCCTGAATACGGGGCGGGTCACCTTCTGCCACGTCCATCGTGAACTCCTGAAGTGTGTACAGGCGCCGCTCGCTGAACAGGGCCGGGTTTTTTTCGAAGTACTGATCGACTTCGTCGGTGCTCGCCGACACCGCTTTGGCGGCCAGCCTGTCTTGGAAAGCGCGGGCCAGAACCTCGCGCTTGGCCGCCTCCATCGCCTGCACCACGGCCGGGTCGATCTCCAGGCCTTCGCTTCGGGCAGCCTGGGCGGCCAGCTCCTGCTCGATCAGCGAGTCAAGCACGCGTCGGGCCGCGGTTTGCGGCTGAGCCGCGGCCAGCCGCGGCTGGCGCTGCAAGGCGTACTGAACCTGGTGGACCGAGATTTCCCCCTTGTTGACCTTGGCCGCAATCTGGGTTTCATCGGCCGTCTTGCTCTTGTCGCACCCGAGCACAAGCACCGTGGCCAACAGCAGTGCAGCAACGCGCACAGACGTAGTTTGAAGATTGATCATGTCGAGACAGGCTCCTGGTAAGACCGCTGCGTGATGCGTATTTTGCGGGGCATGCTTGGAACGCGTCAGACGCCGGGGAGCGTCTTTAAGCCAAGCGCCGAGTCCAAATGACTTTGGGGGATGCTCGTGCATTTGGCCCGGATCGTGAGCAACGGGAGGGACTAAAAAAAAGCAGACACGAAGTCTGCTCTTTCTGGGGGCGGGGCCGAAGCCCCCGCTGCATCAGACCCTGTTGCGGCGACGTGCGGCGAAGCCCACACCGACTAGGCCGAGCATCAACATCGCAAAGGTCTCGGGTTCGGGCACCGGTGCTGCTACAGAGCTGATCGAGCCCGTATAACCGCCGATCAGCTGGCCACGGTCGAGTGTGCCGGAGACCGCCAAATCGTAGTGGCCAGCGGCCAAGTCGGCGAAGCTGAATCCGTCGGCGGCGCTGTCGTCGGTGCGATATTCGCCTTGGCCGCTCACGACCACCGAATTCAGATTCACATCGTTCCACCGAAAAAGCAAGAAGTCGACAAACCCGCCAGACACGTTGCCGAGCGCGGAGGTTGAGAACGAATAGTGATCGGTAAAGTTGGCCCCGGGCGAAGAAAAAGTGCGGACGCACTCGCTCCAGAACGACCTGGGCGCCGCGCCAATGGCGCCAAGGCTGGAGCCATCGCCACTACATTGGGACGCCATGGCCGCCGGTGCGCAGAGCGCGAGCACAACGGTGGCGGAAAGCAACTTCAATTTCATAGGATCTCTCTTTACGGCTTGTAACCAACAGCAGAGGGGCGCTTGGCGCGATCGCAATCTTGCGGCAAGATTCTTTGCCTGTGTGCCCCCCACTCGGGGCCCCCTTATGTGGGGTGCCGTACAGACACTTTGCCGAGGGCAAGCAGCCCATGAACCTCCGCCGGGGCGGCCGCGGCGCATTCGTGCTAAACCTCGCCAAATGCAACACTTCACCGAACCAGCAAATTTGAAATTGGCCGTCGTCGGCGCAGGTCCGGTGGGTCTGTCGCTCGCCTTGCTCGCTGCGCGCACGCTGCCGAATGCCACTGTCACGCTTTTCGATGCCCGGCCGGCCGATAGAGACGTGTCCGGAGATCCACGCACCCTGGCGCTCTCGCTCGGCAGCGTGCAGTTGCTGCAGCGCCTGGGCGCGTGGCGCGCCGAGTGCGCCCAGCCGATCCTCGAGGTGCACGTGTCGCAGCAGGCGCCATCGCTGCCGCCGTCGTTGGGCGAATGGCTCGGCGAACCCGAGCTGCGCATCCGCGCTGTCGATGAGGCCGTGCCGCTGCTCGGCGCGGTGGTGAGCTATGGGGGCGTCGTGGCACCACTGCAGGAGCAATGGCTGGCGGCCGAGATGGCTGAACCGCAACGCTTGTGCAGCCGCTTCGGCTCGCCGGTGTCGGCACTCAAGCCGGTGACGCAGGGTGTTGAGGTCGATGCCGGCATCGCCGAACGCTTCGACCTGGTCGTGGTCGCCGAGGGTGGTGTGTTCTCAGACCAGCTGCGCAAGGCGGTCACCCGCGACTACCTGCAGACCGCCTGGGTCGGCACGGTCCAATTCGAAGCGACGCCGCTTGAAAACAAGGGCAAGGTGCGCGCCGCCGATGTCGCCTACGAACGCTTCACACGCCATGGCCCGGCCGCGCTGTTGCCACTGAAAGACGGCGGCGCGGGCTTGGTTTGGTGCGTACCGAGCAACGACGACCCGGTGCGCGATCTGAACGACGTCCAGCGTGTGGCCGTGCTCAACAGCACCTTTCACCCAGCCGTGGGGCGCATCGAATCGATCAGCCCGCTGAAGCAGTTCTCTCTCGGCCTGAACGCCGAACGCACGCTGACCGACGGCCGCACGGTGCGCATCGGCAACGCTGCACAAACACTGCACCCTGTGGCCGGACAAGGGCTGAACCTCGGCCTGCGCGACGCTTTCGAGTTGGTGCAGGCGCTGGCCCGCAACGCAGACGTGGATGCCGTGCTGCGCCGGCTCGAATGGCAGCGCGGTCCCGACCGCTGGGCCATGATCGCCGCGACCGACTTTCTCGCCCGCAGCTTCACATGGCGTTTGCCGGGCGCAGGCGCGGCACGCGGCTTGGGGCTCGCGGCGCTGCAGGCCTTGGCACCCCTGAAGTCGGTGATCGCGCGGCAGATGATGTTTGGTTCGCGTTGACACAGCCCGCCGTCATCAGGGCGGCGCCCCCAGCCCGGCTCGATGTGCTGGTCGCCGACGCGAACGCCGCCCTTCAGGCCAACGACAGTGATGCGGCGCTGGCTTTTTCCCGCGCCGCGTTGCGCATCGACCCCGACCACGACCCGGCCATCGAAGCCGCCTGGCGCGCCAGCATGGCGGCGCAGCGCTGGGACTGGGCGCTGGTCATCGGCGAACGCTGGTGCCGCGTGCACCCTAACGAGCTGGGCGCGTGGCAGGCCTGCTTGGTTCCTCAGTTGCTGCTGAACCAGACTGACGGTTTTGCCTCCACGCTTCAAAGGGCTCGGCTTGCGGTCGGGCTCTCGCCCCTGTTGGCCACACTGGAAGCACTTTGCCACGCACTGCTGGGAGACGACGCCCGCTCCACCGCCGTGGCTTCGCAAGTTCCCGAGGCCACGCTGCAAGCTTGTGCTGAATCACTGCTTGGCTCGTCGCTGGCCGGGCTGCTCGCGGCCGGCTGGCAGCCGCCACTGTTGCGCGCGTTCTTGCTCTACGAGCAGCAAGTGGCCGGAATTTGGGCAGGGCGCCATCGCCTGGCACAAACCCTGGAAAAACTCACCACCCTGCCCCGCATCCCGTGGCCGCAGCTTCGTTTTGTCGCCTTGACCTACGCCGGGACCGAAGAAACTCAGATAGCACTGGTCAACCGCATGGCCGACGCCTGGCCTTCGGCAAGCCCCCCGCGCCCCGCCCAAGCCGGGCGCCTGCGCGCGGCCTATCTTTCGCCCTGCCTGGGCGCCCACGCGACCACCGTGATGATGGGCCTTGTTCCGCGCGAACAAGACCATGCCCGCTTCGAACTGTTCGCCTACGGCCACACGCCAGGGCGCGCAGTCGACCCTGGCGAGCTGCTCATTCAGGGCTGTGATGTGGTTCGCGGCTTGCCAACAAGCGCGGAGCAGGCGGCCGCGCTGATCGCCGCCGATGGCATCGACGTGCTGGTCGTGATGCCCGACTGGGAGATGGACTGGGTTGCCTCCGTCTGCCGCTCCAGCGGCGTCCCGGTGATCATTCACCACCTGACGAGCTGCGGCAGCACCGGCGGTCTGGCGCACTACCGCATCGTTGATGACAGCTTCGTCGCCAACACCCCCCCGGCGCGCGAGGCCACGATCCACCTTCGTGGCAGCTGCTACACCTACAGCGCGAGCCCGGCCGCGGCAAGCACGCGGCGCGAGCAGGGGTTGGCCGACGACGCGCTGGTCGTCGCCACCTTCAACGCTGCGTTCAAGATCGGGCCCGACCTCGCCGAAAGCTGGGCTTGCTTGTTGCGCCAGGTGCCCGAGGCCGTTTTGTGGCTTCATCAAACCCATGCGATGCAATCCGTTCAGTGGCGGGCCTGGTTCGCCGAGCGTGGCGTTGCGCCGCAGCGCCTGGTGTTCGCCGCCAACGCGCCGCACGCCGAGCACCTGGCTCGCTGCGCGTTGGCCGACCTGTACCTCGACGCGTGGGACTACAACGGCCACACCTCGATCCTCGACGCGCTGCATGCCGGCGTGCCGGTGGTCACGCTCGAAGGCGCGCGCATCTCCCAGCGCATGGGCGCCAACCTGCTGCGCCACCACGGTGTGCCAGAGTGGGTCGCCCACAGCGTCGAGGAATACGAGCGGCTCGCGCTGAAGTTGATGCGCTCGTCCAGCGAACGCCAAGCCTGTCGCCAGCGGCTTGCACAAAACCGCGCAGGCTTCGCGCCGTTCCAGCTCACCGCGCAGGCACGCCGGTTCGACGCAGCCATCAGCGCCGCGTACGCCCGCTTTCAGCAGGGCCTGGCGCCTGCCGACATCACGATCGACTGAAGCCTTCGGCCTCATCGCAAGCTTGAGGAACCGGTCGCAGCCGGGTGCGCCACCCGCGCTGGCAGGCAGATTGCTAGGGGAGAACACTTCCGGTTGGCGCGTGGCGCGCCTATCATTTAACGCGTTGCCTCCACAACGAGCGCCACTGTTCAACTTTCAGGAACCACCCCATGAAACTCCGAGCATTCACGTTGTCTACGCTCGCCGCGAGCGCCATACTGAGCTGCGCCGGTGCGGCCTTCGCCGCCAAGACCCTGGTGTACTGCTCCGAGGGCAGCCCCGAAGGTTTTAACCCGCAGTTCTTCACCACCGGCACCACGGCCGACGCGTCTTCGGTGCCCATGTACAACCGCCTCGTCGAGTTTGACCTGGGCAGCACCAACATCATTCCCGGCCTTGCCGAGAGCTGGACCGCCGCGGCCGACGGCCTGAGCTACACCTTCAAGCTGCGCAAGGGCGTGAAGTTCCACAGTTCGCCCAAGTTCACGCCCACGCGTGACATGAACGCCGATGACGTGCTGTTCTCGTACAACCGCCAGGCCGACCCGAACCACCCGTTCGCAAAGGTCACGCCGGGCCAGACCTTCGCGTACTTTGAAGACATGGATATGAAGAACATCGTCGACCGAATCGAGAAGGTTGATGCGATGACGATCCGCTTCGTACTGAAGAAGCCAGAAGCGCCGTTCATGGCCAATCTGGCGATGGACTTCGCATCGATCCACTCGGCCGAATACGCCGACAAGATGATGGCCGCGAAAACGCCCGAGGTGATCGACAAGGAGCCGATCGGCACCGGCCCGTTCCAGTTTGTCTCGTACCAGAAAGACGCCGTCATTCGCTACAAGGCCTTCGACTCGCACTGGGCCGGCCGCCCGAAGATCGACAACCTGATCTACGCGATCACGACCGACGCATCAGTGCGTTACGCCAAGCTCAAGACCGGCGAGTGCCACGTCATGGCGTTTCCAAAACCGGCTGACGTGGCGCTGATGAAGACCGACCCGAACATCAACCTGGTGCAGCAGAATGGTCTGAACGTCGGCTACATCGCCTTCAACGTTGAGAAGAAGCCGTTCGACAACAAGCAGGTTCGCCAAGCCTTGAACATGGCCGTGAACAAGAAAGCGATTCTCGACGCGGTGTTCCAAGGCGCAGGCCAGGTCGCGAAGAACCCGATCCCGCCCACGCTCTGGTCGTACAACGACAAGGTCACCGACTACGTTTATGACCCCGCCAAGGCGAAGGAGCTGCTGGCCAAGGCAGGTCTGCCGCAGGGCACCGAAGTAGAGCTCTGGTATTTGCCGGTCACGCGGCCCTACAACCCAGACGGCAAGCGCATGGCCGAGCTGATCCAAGCCGACTGGGAAAAGGTTGGCGTCAAGACCAAGCTGCTGACCTTCGAGTGGGGCGAGTACCGCAAGCGCAGCAAGACCGGCGAACAGCAGTCCATGATGTTCGGCTGGTCGGGTGACAACGGCGACCCCGACAACTTCTTCGTTCCGCTGCTCGGCTGCTCGGCCATCAAGGGCGGCGGCAACGTCTCGCGCTGGTGCAACAAGGACTTTGAATACGCGATCCAGAAAGCCAAGGGCGTGACCAAGCAGGCCGAGCGTGCCGCGCTGTACGAGAAGGCGCAGCTCATCGCGAAGGAAGAGGCGCCGTGGATCACCATAGCTCACTCGGTGCGCTTCGATCCAGTGCGCAAGGAGGTGATTGGCTACAAGATGGACGCCACCGCCCACCACTACTTCAACAAGGTGGACATGGTCGAGAAGTGATGACCGCGCGTCGCCTCGCCGCAGCGATCAACGAGGGGGCTCGCGCGCCCTTGTTCCTGACCGTCGCAGCCTGACATGCTCTCCTTCATCGCAAAGCGAGTCGGCCTGGTACTGCCCACCTTCATCGGTATCACGCTGCTGGTGTTTGCGTTGATCCGCCTCTTGCCCGGCGACCCGGTCGAAGCGCTTTCGGGCGAGCGTGGCATGACGACCGAACGCTACGAGCGCCTGATTCACGAATTCGGCCTCGACCGGCCGCTGCCGGTGCAGTACGCCGACTACCTGTGGAAAGCCGTGCACGGCGACTTGGGCTTTTCGACGATCACCCACGAGCCGGTGTTCAAGGAGTTCATCACGCTGTTCCCGGCCACCATCGAGCTGAGCGTTTGCGCAATGCTGCTGGCGCTGCTGATCGGACTTCCGGCCGGCATCATCGCGGCCGTGAATCGCAACACGGTGTGGGACTACTCGGTCATGGGTGCGTCGCTTACCGGTTTTTCGATGCCGATCTTCTGGTGGGGCCTGCTGCTGATCCTCACCTTCTCGGTCACGCTCGGCTGGACGCCGGTATCGGGCCGCATCGCGATCCAGTTCGACATTCCGCCCGTCACCGGCTTCATGCTGATGGACTCGCTGCTGTCTTCCGACAAAGGCGCATTCAAGAGCGCGCTGTCGCATTTGATATTGCCGTCGATCGCGCTCGGCACGATCCCGCTCGCGGTCATCGCACGCATGACGCGCTCTTCAATGCTCGAAGTGCTGCGCGAAGACTATGTGCGCACCGCACGTGCCAAGGGTGCTTCCACATTTCGCATCATCGGCATTCACGCCTTGCGCAACGCGCTGATCCCTGTCGTCACGACGATCGGCCTGCAGGTTGGCACGCTGCTGGCCGGGGCGATTCTCACCGAGACCATCTTCTCCTGGCCCGGCATTGGCAAGTGGTTGGTCGAGGCGATCCACCGGCGCGACTACCCTGCCGTGCAGGGCGGCATCTTGCTGTCGGCATGCGTCATCATCGGCGTGAACCTGATTGTTGATGTGCTCTACGGCGTCATCAATCCACGGATTCGCCACACGTGAGCGCCATGACCGAAGCCGCCGCGCGTGAACTGGCACCGCCCTCACCTTTCGCCGAGCTTTGGAGCGACTTTCGCCGCAACCGCGGCGCAGTGGTCGGCCTCGTCGTCATCGCAACGCTGGTGCTCTGCGCGCTGTTCGCCGACCTGATCGCGCCGCACTCACCGAAAGAGCAGTTCCCCGACGCCGTACTGAGGGCGCCGTCGATACAAGCGATTGGTGGCCACGTCTTCCTGCTCGGCACCGACCCGGTCGGGCGCGACGTGCTCTCGCGCCTGATTCACGGCACGCGCTTGTCGCTGATCATCGGCCTGGTGTCGGTGGGCCTGTCGCTGACCGGAGGTGTGCTGCTGGGCCTGCTCGCGGGCTTCTTCCGCGGCGGCGTCGAGTTCACGGTCATGCGCTTGATGGACATCATGCTGGCACTGCCAAGCCTGTTGCTCGCCGTGGCGGTGGTCGCGATTCTCGGGCCCGGGCTCATCAACGCGATGTACGCCATCGCCATCGTGATGCTGCCGCACTTCGTGCGTCTGACGCGCGCCGCCGTGATCGGCGAGATGGGCAAAGACTACGTCGCCGCGTCGCGCATCGCCGGCGCCGGCACCGCGCGTTTGATGTTCGACACGGTGCTGCCAAACTGCGCTGCGCCGCTGATCGTGCAGACGACGCTCGGCTTCTCCACCGCGATCCTCGATGCCGCGGCCCTCGGCTTCCTCGGCCTCGGCGCCCAGCCGCCCACGCCCGAATGGGGCTCGATGCTCGCCAGCGCGCTCGAGTTCATCCAGAGCGCGTGGTGGGTCGTCACCTTGCCGGGTCTCGCGATTTTGGTCTCAGTGCTCGCTTTCAACCTGATGGGCGACGGGCTGCGCGATGCGCTCGACCCGAAGCTCAAGCGCTGACAGTCATGGCTCTTTTAGAGGTCGAAAACCTGCGCGTCGAATTCGGTTCGCAAGCCGCACCATTCAAGGCCGTTGACGGCCTGAGCTTCACTCTCAGCGCTGGCGAAGTGGTCGGCGTGGTCGGCGAATCAGGGTCGGGAAAAAGCTTGACCGCACTCGCATTGATGGGCCTGATCGACGAACCCGGCCGGGTGAGTGCGCAGCGCCTGCGCTTCGACGGCCGCGACCTGCTGACGATGCCAATCAAAGAGCGGCGCCAGCTGCTCGGCAAAGACATTGCGATGATCTTCCAAGACCCGATGACGAGCCTGAACCCTTGTTTCACGGTCGCCTTCCAGTTGATGGAAACGCTGAAGATCCACGAAGGGGGCAGCAAGCGCACGTTGCGAGCGCGCTCGCTCGAACTGCTGCGAGCGGTCGAGATCCCCGACCCGGAACGCCGGCTAGACGCCTACCCGCATCAACTGTCCGGCGGCATGAGCCAGCGTGTGATGGTCGCGATGGCAATCGCCTGCAACCCGCGCCTGCTGATTGCTGACGAGCCCACCACCGCACTCGACGTGACCATTCAGGCTCAGATGCTGGCGCTGCTGCTCAGGCTACAGCGCCAGCGCGGCATGGCGTTGCTGCTGATCACACACGACCTCGGCGTGCTGGCCGAGGTTGCGCAACGTGTGCTCGTCATGTATGCCGGCCAGTTGGTCGAAACCGCGCCCGTGCCGCAGGTCTTTGATGCGCCGCGCCACCCCTACACCGAAGCGCTGCTGTCTTCGCTGCCCGAGCACAACATCGGCAAACGGCGCCTGACTTCGATGGGCGGCGTGATGCCCGGCGCCAACGACCGCCCGGCTGCTTGCCTGCTCGCACCGCGCTGCCCCTATGTGCAAACGCGCTGCCGCAGCGAGCGCCCCCCGCTGGCGGGTGAGGCCAGTTCGCAGGCTCGCTGCTTTTTTCCCCTGACGCCACAAGCGAGGGTCGCGAAGTGACGGCGCCGATGGCCACAGATGGGCCGGTGTTGGAAGCGCAAGCCCTCACGAAGCACTACTCGGTATCCACAGGCCTTTTCAAACCGAAGGCACTGGCGCGCGCGCTGGACGGCGTCTCTTTCATGCTCGCGGCCAGCCGCACGCTCGCGGTGGTCGGCGAATCGGGCTGCGGCAAAAGCACGCTGGCGCGGCAGCTCACGATGATCGAAGCGCCAACCAGCGGCCGCCTGATGCTGAACGGCGCCGACGTGACGACCGCCGATGCCAAGCTGCGCAAACAACTGCGTCAGCAGGTTCAGATGGTGTTCCAGAACCCGTTTGCGAGCCTCAACCCGCGCAAGAAGATCGGCCACGCGCTCGAAGAGCCGCTTGCCATCAACACCCCACTCACCGCCAAGGCTCGCACTGAAAAAGCCCGCGCCATGATGGCGAATGTGGGCCTGCGGCCCGAGCACTACGCACGTTACCCGCACATGTTTTCCGGCGGTCAGCGCCAGCGCGTGGCAATTGCTCGTGCGCTGATGCTGCAACCTAAAGTCGTCGTGCTGGACGAGCCAGTTTCGGCGCTCGACGTGTCGATCCAGGCCCAGGTGCTGAACCTCCTGATGGACCTGCAAGACCAAACGAATGTGGCCTACGTCTTCATCTCGCACAACCTTGCGGTGGTCGAACTGATCGCCGACGATGTGATGGTGATGTACCTTGGCAAGGTCGTCGAGCAGGCGCCCAAGACAACGCTGTTCAGCGCGCCGCGCCACCCCTACACCCGCGCCCTGCTGGCCAGCACACCGCGCATCGACGCCAGCGCCCGGCAAGCCCGCCCGGTGCTCGCGGGCGAGCCCCCTTCGCCGCTGCACCCGCCGCGCGGTTGTGCTTTTCACAAACGCTGCCCGTTCGCTGTGCGGCGCTGCGAAGCCGAAGTGCCGGTGCTTCAAGAACTGGGCGGTGGGCAGCGCGTGGCATGCCATCGGGTGCACGAAATCGCTGCGTGAAACCTTCTCGTTGATGCCGGCCAGGCCTGCCGGCCGACAACCGGCGCCGCCGCGACCCGCACTGCGAAGCGGCTCGGGCGTCTCCACGCCCACCGGCCCCGCCATCGCCCGGCGCATTGAGGCCACCACCACGAACGAGACCGACGGCGTGTCCAGCGGCGGCATTCATGCGCCGTACCTCCGCGCACCAACATCAATCGCGGCGCCACCGCCCATGATGGGGGCCCGCCACCCCACAA